>JBOFDP010000001.1:0-1569 GCA_051647125.1 Chitinophagaceae bacterium
TCTCAGAAATTGCTCCTCAGTTAAATAGGGTAGGAGTAATGCTCCCTGCTAATGCTTTGTTAGATTTGGTAGTTCATGATTTTGGCAAGCCTTTAATAGCTACTAGTGCCAATCTTTCTGGATCTCCTATTATTTATCAAGAGAATGATGATACTTTGGAATATTTATTATCTATTGCAGATCTCATAGTTGCTAATAATAGATCTATTATAGTGCCTCAAGATGATAGTGTATTAAGTTTTCCTAAGGAGGCAAAAAAACCTGTATTGATGCGTCGTTCTAGAGGTTTTGCTCCTATTTATAATAATGAATTATTAGTTTCAGACAAATGCCTATTGTCATTTGGTGCATTGCTCAAAAGTACTTTTTCTTTGAGTATCCATAAGCATATTTTTGTCAGTCAATATCTTGGTGGTGGAGAAAATTATGAATTTCAGGAAAGTTATAAAAAGGCACTATGCTATTTTTTACAGTTATATAAGGCTCAGCCTCAATGTATGATTGCCGATATTCATCCCAATTATTTCACACATCAATTGGCGAAAGAAATGTCTCAAGAAAGAGGGGTAGAATATTTTACAGTGCAACATCATAAAGCTCATTTTACAGCTGTACTTGCAGAAAATAAATTGTTAGATATTACCGAAAAAGTATTAGGTATTATTTGGGATGGCACAGGCTTAGGTACTGACGGTAATATTTGGGGTAGTGAATGTTTTATATTTGAGAAAAATACTATAAAAAGGGTATCTCATTTTCAATATTTTACACATATAGCAGGAGATCAATTTGCATTGCAATCTCGATTATCATTATTGAGTATTTTAGGAAAGGAGGCATATGTTACTGATAGTGTGATAACAAAATTTACTGCTCAAGAATTATTTGTTTATAAAAAGCTTATTGAAGAGAAAAGGATAAAAACTTCTTCTGCAGGTAGATTTATAGATGCAGTAGCATGTATATTAGATTTGTGCAACTCTATCACCTATGAGGGCGAGGCGGCGATGTATTTGCAAGTAGAGGCGGAAAAATATTTTTATAAGCATGGTTATAGTATGACTGAAGGCTATGCTGACTTTAGTTATTCTGAATATATTGACATACAAATAATTTTAAAGAAAATTATCAAAGATAAAAATTGTCAGGTAGATACAGGTTTTATTGCTGCTAAATTTCATTATTCATTGGTTCAGATTATTCAAAATATGGCTGAAAAACAAGGAGTAAAAAAACTCTGCTTTAGTGGAGGTGTTTTTCAAAATACACTATTAATTTTTTTATTAAAATATCACCTTAGTAAAAATTGCCAGCTTTATTTCCATCATCAATTATCTCCTAATGATGAAAATATTTCTTTAGGACAATTATTTTATATAGATAGAGGAATAGATAAATAATAGTTTTATTGGTGGAGATTTAAAATGATTTAGCTATCTAATTTTAGTACTGCCATAAATGCTTCCTGAGGTATTTCTACATTACCTATTTGTCGCATACGTTTCTTGCCTTCTTTTTGTTTTTCTAAGAGTTTTCTTTTACGAGAAATATCTCCACCATAACATTTTG
>JBOFDP010000002.1:0-19923 GCA_051647125.1 Chitinophagaceae bacterium
AGCTGGATATACACTGTTAAAATCATTACAAGAAAAACCCTCATTGATAGAAGAGCTTAATAAGAAAACAAAAATATTAAGTACTGAGTTAGCAGAAGTATTTAAACTAAAAAGTATACCTTATCAGATAAATCAAATAGGTTCGATGATGAGTATCTTTTTTACAAAAGACATTGTAGTTAATTTTGAGTGTGTGAAGAAATCAAACTCAGAATTATTCAACAAATTCTTTCACCAGATGCTTAATCAAGGGATTTATATACCTCCCTCTAGTTTTGAATCATGGTTTTTAAATAATGCTCTTTCTGAAGAAGATATTGAGTATACCATACAAGCTACTAAAAAAACTTTAGATAATTTATAAAAATTAAACCATGATAAAAAAAACTTTATTCTCAATTGTTGTTATACTCTCTTTATTCGTAATTAGTTGTACTAAAAACCTTGATGGTATTACAGATTTTAACAATTGGGAAGTTGAGTGGACTCCTCATTTTGGGATTCCTGTGTTAAACGCTAATATTTCGTATAATGACCTAAGGCAAATAATCCCTACAGATAATAGTTTTACTGTATCTGAAGGAAATGATAACATTCTTGTCGTCAATGTTAAGCAAAATATCATCTCAGCCTTAGATGATGTTTTAGAACTTCAAAATTTTAACCATAGTTTTGATCTACCTCTAATTGGAGGGGATGACCCTTCTTTACAGCTTACTGAACAATTGCCTATAAATAAACTTATTAATTTACAAGAGGTTAATGGTACGATTAAATCTATCACATTTAATGAAGGAGTTATTTTTTTAAATATTATAGGCAATGGGGTTAACAATATAAGCTCTATTAGTGCCTCATTAGGAGATTTGAGGAGTGAAGAAATTTACCCTAAGAATAGCCATAATGTTATCGTTCCCATCCATCTAAAAGATAAAATGATAAAGGTTGCTAAAGATAATATTACCTTGGAAATACGTATAAATAAAAAACCCAATACAAGTCCTTTCAATGCAGATATAAGTTTAAACTCTGAGAATTTAGATTTGAATGCTATTGATATTGAAAACTTTGAGTATAGTCAAAGTATAGAGAAAACTTTGTCTATGAACTTTTTTGAGAATATTAATAATCAACATCCTGACTTTCTACTTAAGTTTGTCGATCCTGTTAAACTTCGCGTAAATTTTAAGAATGAATCTGGGCTTAAAGTTGAGTTAACCAATTTAAAAGCAATTTACCATTATAAAAATAACTCATCACCCGAAGAGCAAACTCTTGATATTACGACTACTAGTACTCAAACTTATAAGGAATTTACCATTACTGATATTTCTAATTTATTAACCCAAATTGTATTTACTACAGATGCACAGCTTAGTGCTTCTGAGCCAAACACTACTACTACCATTTCTAAGGCAAAGAACGTAGAACTAAACGGATCGGTAACAATTCCTTTGAATGTAAATATTCAAAATTTAAGTTATGAAAGAACTCTTGCTTTACCCAAAATTACAGATACTAAAATTTTGGATGCTTTAGAAGAACTAACTATAAAAACATTTAGCAACAATGGATTTCCTGTAGCATTAAAATGTACTTTGAAGGCTATAGACGAAAACGGAGAGAGTATAAGAACAATTGATTTAGGAAAAATTATAACCTCTAAAAATGCAAATACAGTAATTCTTCTTGACAAAAAAATAATAAAAGATTTAATAAGTACAGGTAAAGGGAAAATAATTTTGGGTCTTGCTACTTATGATACCAATGGACAACCAGGTGCAGGAAAGTTTACTACAAAAGATAAATTGTCTTTAAAAATAGGTATCTCTATACAAGCTAATGGAAAACAAATTTTATAATCCTCATAATTAATTATAATAAAAATATATACAATTATAAAACACTATGAAGACAATATTTTTAACTCTTCTATTATTAGTTAGCATCCATACCACATATGCACAGTTTGATTTTGTAGCTTATCAATTACGAGGTAGCCTTACTCAATCTACGGAACTAAATCCCTCCTTTATCAATAACCATAAGGTAAATGTAAACTTTATAATACCTTTTTTTGGGCTACATTTAAATGCCAATCAACCTTTTTCTTTAAAGACATTGCTAAGTAAAAAAGGCAGTCAATATACACTTAATTTAAGTCAGTATTTAAATAATACTCTTATGCGTACAGCTCTTATTTCTACACAAGTAGATATACCTATTTTATTGGTTGCATTTGATACCAAAATAGGTAATTTCTCCTTAGGAAGTAGTATAAAAGCAAATGTAAATTTTGGAATCAATAATGATTTTCTAAGACTGGTTTGGCAAGGCAATGTAGGGAATAAACAACTAGCTAATATTCAGCTAAAGAATACAGGGATTTATACTAATGTCTATTTAGATAATTTTATTGGATTTTCTAAAAGTATACTTGAAGAGAAGTTAAGAATAGGAGGAAGGTTCCATTTTCTGGTAAGTCCTGGTGGGGCTCAAACAAAAATAGAAAATGCCAGTATCTCTACCGATCAAAATACCTATGATATACGCCTACAATTAAACAATGCCAGTTTATATATGAATGCCTTCAACGCCTTTGATTTAAATTATGGAGGTGCTGTAGATCTAGGTGCCGAATATAAGCTTAATAACCAATGGAGTTTTCAATTATCTATAAATAATATAGGAGCTATTTATTTTAATAAAGATATACAAAAACATACCCTCGGTAATTTAGATACTACATTACAAGGATTAGACTTAGATAATCTGATAAATGGTGGAACAGATTTTAAATTCCCAAATATAGATATTACCACTACAGAGGGAGAAATTTTTATGCAATGGCTTCCTCTAAAAATGTATTTAGGAGCTACTTGGCAATTTACAAAAAAACAACGCTTAGATGCCACTTTTAGTCTATACAATATACCCGCCATAAGATCTACTATACCTGCCATCATGATAGGCTATAACGCACAATTGGGAAGAATATTGAATTGGGCTTTTAATGTATCTTACAATACCTATACTTCTGTGGCTTTAGGTACAGGTTTTACATTTAATGCAGGTCCTATACAACTTTACGTAATGTTAGATAATTTTTTACCTGCCTTTGATTTATCTTTAATACGTAGTATAGATACCCGTATAGGGTTAAATCTTAATTGTGGTTATAGATATAAAAAAAGAAAAAATAAGACCATAGAAAGTAAAACTTCTTCTAAAGAAAAAGCTACTACAGAAAGTAAAGAGTTGGATAAGTTACCAGAAATAAAACAAGGTAAGGATAGCATAGGCCTTATTAATTTGGAAAATACTAACCCCATAAATAAACCATTAAACTCTTAAAAATGAATCTTTCTTTTCATGGTGCGGCTGGATGTATAACCGGATCTAAACATCTAATAACTTTAGATACAGGAGAAAAAATATTATTAGATTGTGGTCTTTTTCAAGGAATGGGGAAACGTACGGTAAATCTAAATACTACATTCTATTTTAACCCTCAAGAAATACAGCATGTCATTATATCTCACTCCCATATTGATCATATTGGATTATTACCTTTATTGGTAAAGCAAGGTTATAAAAATAAGATTTATGTAACCACTCCTTCTGTAGAATTAATCAAAGTTTTATTAACAGATTCTGCTAATATACAAGAAGAAGACACTAAATTTTTCAACAAAAGAAGAAAACGTATAGGACTTCCTATTGTAGAACCTTTATATACTCAAACCCATGTAGAACAGGTATTACCCTTATTGCAAGGTATGGAATATAATACTTGGCATACAATTAGCCCTAATGTTTCTTTTTATTTTAGTGAAGCAGGACACATTATAGGTAGTGCTTCTATAAACTTAAAGCTTATAGAAAATAATAAAACTACTCACCTTACTTTCTCTGGTGATATAGGAAAATATCAACAACAATTATTAGCCTCCCCAGCACCTTTACCATTTGAACCTGATTATCTATTGTTAGAATCCACTTATGGTAATAGAACGCATGACTATACGAATGAACCTCTTAAGGAAACCCTTTTAGACTGGATAAAATTTATTTGTTTAAAAAATAAAGGGAAACTCGTAATACCTGCCTTTAGTTTAGGGCGAACACAAGAAATATTATTTGCTCTTAATGAATTGGAATTAGAAAATAGATTACCCTCTATACCCTACTATGTAGATAGCCCACTTAGTATTAAAATTACTAATATTATAAGAGAAAATTTACAATATACAGCCCCACAAGATATATTATCTATTGATAGCGATCCTTTTTTCTTTAAAGGATTACAATTTATCCAAACAATAGATGAATCAAAAAGTCTAAATTATGATAATAGACCTTCTGTTATTATTTCATCAAGTGGCATGGCAGAAGCAGGAAGAGTAAAACATCATATATTTAACACTATAGAAAATTCTAAAAATTGTATTTTAATGAGTGGTTATTGTGTCCCAGAATCATTAGGAGGAAGACTATTGCAAGGATATAAAGAAGTAAAGATTTTTGGAATATTAAAACAAGTACATGCTACAATATCAAAAATAGAAGGACTTAGCGCTCATGGAGATCAACAAGATATGCTTACTTTTATTAATAATTTTAAAAGAGAACGACTAAAAAAAATATTCTTAGTACATGGTGAACAAGAAGAACAACCACCCTTTAAAAGTATTATAGAAAATCAATTTAAAATTCCTGTAGTTATTCCACATTTATATCAAAATATTGACATATAATTTTTATGTACTCTCTTTGTTTAGACTTTGGTAACACAAGATTAAAATATGGTATTTTTAAAAATGAGGAACTTCTCTTACGTGGTATTTTAAATACAGAAAATGCTTATCAAGAAATTATATCTCTTACTAAAGAATATGATATACAAAGAAGTATTCTCTCTACGGTAGTCTCTTGTGATATGCTTATAAAAGAATATTTAGCAGAAAATACAGAGTTTCACTTATTACAACAAACCAGTAACATACCTTTCTCTCGTATTGCTATTTCAAAAAAAGAAATTATTGGAACTGATAGATTAGCATTATGTGCAGGAGCTACATTACTTACACCGCCTTTACATCATAGCTTAATTATTTCTATAGGTACCTGCATCACCTATAATTTTTTAGATTATCAAAAAATGTTTTTAGGAGGGAGTATTTCTCCCGGATTAGCTATGCGATACAAAGCTATACATGAACATACACATTTACTTCCATTATTAACTCCTAATATGGATTTCTCTCTTATAGGTTATGATTCTGCCACCAATATACATAGTGGCATATTACTTGGAATGGCTATGGAAATTGAGGGTATTATTAATCTATATCAACAAAAATATAATCAGCTCTTTGTATGCCTTACTGGAGGAGATGTAGATTATTTGGTTAGTTTCATAAAAAATAAGATATTTGTAGACAATTGCTTTCTTTTAAAAGGATTATTTGTTATAGGAAAGCTTAATTGGAGTTCAACAATATGATACAATTTAACCCTAGTTTACACTTCTTTTTACTATTATTGATGGGAATATCGGCAATACAAGCACAATATAACTCTCCCTATTCTCGCTATAATCTTGGAGATGTTTATAATAATACAAACATTGCTCTTCAGGGAATGGGTAGTGCTAGTACGGCTTTAATGAGTGATAAGAATACTATAAATAGTCAAAATCCTGCATCTTATACTTCATTACAACTCACATTACTAAATTTAGGATTAAATACTCAAATTAATAATATTTCTGATAAAAATGGAAATACTAACCAATTTACAAATATTAATATTTCTTCACTACAATTAGCTTTTCCTGCAATCCCTCGTATTATGGGAATAGTATTAGGTTTTGAACCTCGTAGTATTATTAAATATAATATATTGGATAAAAGTTATTTTAATAATGGAGGAATACAAGATAGTATCAATCTCCGTTATAGTGGTGATGGAGGAACATATTTTGCGTATGCAGGTCTTGCCGTAGGTTATAAATATTTTAGTTTAGGGGCTAATATAGGATACTATTGGGGACAAAAAATTTCAAGTATACAAAATCAATTTTTCGATAATAATATTTTTTCTTCTAATACTTCTACCACTTCTAGTATAGGAGGGTTTTATGCCGAATTAGGAGGAATATTCCATATCCCTATTTATAAAAACCATGCTTTACATATAGGAGCTACTACCAAAATTCCTCAAAAAATACCAACTACAACAGATAAAATTTATAATACTTACTATGCTACTGATGATTTTGGAAATATTCCTATAGATACAGTATTGAATGAATCTATAAAAAGCAATACACAACTACCTCTATCTTATAGTATGGGGCTTTCTTATGATAATACATCTGGAGTAATTCTTACTACTGATATTACGATAACCCATTGGTCTAATTTATTTATTGAAGATCCCGGTAATTTTCAAGGCTTAGCTCTCAACAATCAATGGCTTTTTAGAATGGGTGGTGAATTTGTACCTTTTTTTTATGGTAATTCTTACTTTAACTTTATTGCCTATAGAATGGGATTTAATGTAGGGAATACAAATTTATCTTATCAAGGAAAACCTATTTCTCAGTTTGAAATTTCTGCAGGTGTGGGCTTGCCTATCAAAAGATTTGCTTACAATAATACAAGTTCTACTATTAATATTTCTCTTTGTGTAGGACAAAACGGAGATAAATACACCCCTTTACAATCTACTTATTATAGAATAGGAGTATCTTTTAGCTTAGGAGATATTTGGTTTATCAAAAGAAAATATGACTAACATCATTATGAGTCATATTTATAGACAATCTATTTATGTATTATTGATATGCATCATTATAAGTTGCGGTAACTCTGATGAAACTTTAGATACTATCATGAACCCATCTATTCAAATAGATCGCATTAAAAACATGACTACATTAATTACAGAAAATGGTAGGCTTAAAATGTATATGTATGCTACTAAACTTAACAAATATAATAATGATAGTAGCCGATTTAATTTCCCACAAGGAGTAAACATGACTTTGTATAATGACTCTATAAAACCAGAAACTTTCTGTATTGCAAAATATGCGGACTATTGGAAAAAAACAGGTTTGTTATTACTCAAAGATTCTGTAGTAATATGGAATACTAAAGGAGATACCTTAATGTCTAACGAGCTTTGGTGGGATAAAAATACAGAAAAAATATATACTAATGAACCCATATTTATACACCAACCTGGCTCAAGAATGAAAGGGACTTGCTGGCGTTCTAACGATAATCTTACAAACTATTCTATCTGTAATATGGAGGGTATTTTCGAAAATAGAAACAATTATAATCCTTTTGAATAGTTTATATACTACTACCTCTTGTTAGAATATATAATTATCTATTTGCTTTTATAAATTTAAGCATTAGAGAATATTTGTTCATTGCAATAATTTATCTAATACTTTGGGATAAAGTTGATACTCTAATTCATGTACTTTTTCAATAATTTCCTCTAAACTCATCTCATCTTCTACATAAAAAGCAGCTTGATCTATAATCTTCCCACCATCAAGCTCTTTAGAAACATAATGTACTGTAAACCCCATTATCTTTACACCATAATGATAGGCATCTTCTATGCCATGAGCTCCCTTAAAACTGGGAAGTAAAGAAGGGTGTATATTAATATGTAAAATGTGTTATGGTAATAAATTGGGTATAGAGATTCTCACTAATGATATAGAGGGCTAAACGGAATGTGAATAACGGAAACCATTGATAATACTATATTTTGTGCAAAAGGATACTTCTATTTTGTTCAATCGTGATTACATTTTTTGTGTGGAAATTGCCAAAATTTGAGCGGATAGTACTATAAGACGAGCAGGAATACCAAAGAAACAAAAACACAGCCCCAAAATTTAAATTTGAAGTGAAAGTATTAAGTTTTTCATACATTTGGTTTAATACAATCAATTAATAGAAAATTTAATACTTTTTTTGTATTAATTTTTTTGCACAAGTGGTATTGCCGAAATTCCTACTTTGGCTATTTTTAGTGCAAAAAACGACGAAAATAGAGTAATATATACTCGCTAATCCACTGTAAAATGGATAAAAAACATTGTTTTGAAGCGTTTTTGAACAATTTTGATATAGTAAAAAATAGCTACAACCCGCATAAATATTAGAAACAGTACCAAAAATGAGGGTATGCCTTACACATTTGGTATGGTTTTTATGCTTTTTTAAAAACCCAAAAACACACTTTATCCTTAATGTTATGAGTAAAATCTTCCATGACAAAAGTTTCTACTTTTTGTGCCAACATTAAAAGGATTTAATTCAATAGAGTAAGCACCTATTATATTATTGAAATTGGCTAAATTCGTTGGATTGGGTATAAGACCTACTTGTTGTAAAAAAGATACAACATGGTAATAGTTTACTCCATTATACAATGCAGTAGGCACATTAAACTTCTTTTGCCCTAAATATAAATTGCGTAAAAAACCATTCCTGCGGATGAGGTGATACAGCCCTTGGTTTTCTAACATAACTACCGCCTTTGTGAGACATAAATTTAGATACAGATAATTTGATGGTTTCATTTTTTATTAATTGATTTACTAACTTATGATTTTGAATGCTATAAAAACCAATTTTTCGTATCAGTGGTAAGACTTCGTTAGTAATCCATTTCTCAAATTGTATGGTATCTTTTTGAGCAAAGCGAAAGATGAGTTTATACAAACCACATTCATTAACAGCATGATAAAAATTTCCATACTTTGGATTTTCAATTGTTTGTGATTCATGTGTTTTTAATTGTGATATGATAGTTTGACCATATTCTATTTCTAATATGGTACAAATATCTTCAGTGGAAAAAAATAAAAAATCATTTACTTCAAATATACGAAGAGAATGTTCTTCAAAATTAATAGTACGCTTTTTAGAATATTTCATACAATGTGATTAGTGAGTTGTTTTTAATTTATGTTTCTGTGAAACATCTTCTTTAATAACCTCTACGACAGTAGCTTGGTTAAGAATTTTTTGGAAGTATTGATTACTGCTTCTAAGGTCTTCAATATGCTCCTTCAATTCTTTATTGTGTGATTCTAATAGTTGAACTTGAACTTTGAGCTGCGTATTTTCTGCGAGTAGCTCGGGGGAGGGTGTGGCGGGGATTGTTTCTCGGGGCCGCAATGACGGTGTGGTGCTGGGCTGTGCATCACGAAGCATACAACCTTTGCCTGTTAAAAGCCATTCGGGATTTATGTCGGGAAATGATAAGACAATTTTATTTATTATTTCACCACTTAAATTAGAATTTCGCCTTATTGCAGTGCTAATTGTGTTGTTTGCAACAGATATTTTTTTTTCAAAAGAACTTATATTAATCCCTTTATTTTCAATGATTTTCGGGATTCTTGAACTAATACTATCCATACAAATTAGAAAAAAGATTTTTTATATTAGAAAATTGATTTAAATTATGCAACATAATAAAAATTAATCAAATATAATCAACCGCAAAATTACACATTATGAATTTAACAGAAGCGATAAAATACTTGAGGCGAGGAGATAGTACGGTAATAGCGAAAAAACATAAGTATTCCAAAAACTATGTAACTCGTGTAAAAAAACTAAAATCAAGAAATCAAATTATAGAAGATGCAATTATAGAAATGGGGCAAAAGCGAAAAGCAGAAGCCCAAAAATTAAATAAGGAAATTTAAACAATTAAATGTTTTTAGTATGGAAAACAATTTAATATCAGCCTACAACGAGGAACTTTTTGAAGATAATTTACAAGCTATTGGGTCTGTAACAAAAACTACATCTGCAAGTGATATAGCAGAAATAGCTAAACAGATGACTATATTACAAGAATTGTGTTATGAGAAAATGCAAGATGTCGTTTTGGAATGTAGATTAATAGAAGCGGACAATACAAAGATAAAACAATTATCAGCAATTTCTTTTATAACAAAAGAATCGGTATTTGTATGAGACATATAGTACGCAAGACCTACGGTGATAAGGAGACCATTTGGATAAGTGAAAACTATTTATGTGAAAAAACGGGGATAAATAAATTGTATTTAGATGTATGTGCAAGAGCTAAGTATAAATCCCTTGTACCACCGAGTCAGCGAAATAATGAAGTATTGCCGGATGTGGGAGCGAGCTGGAGGTGGGGGAAAATAGAAGGTAGATTTTATTATGATTATAACCGCATACCCAACAGAGCACCCAACTATTACAGGTCGGCATTGGGCACAGAATACGAAGTGATACATCAAGCCTATAATCCATTGAGTAACAGAGAAATCGTAGAGCAGGCAAAGAAGCGATTGCAAGAAGAGGTAGAGCAATATATCATTCATTCACATGAACATTACTATATGTATAAAGCCCCTAATACTTTTCATAGAGAGGTGGCGATCAGTATAGCGAGGGCAATGGGCTATGCGAAGATGTTGCTTGCTATACGCAAGGATAAAGGTTGGAAAAGATACGGCATAGAAACTATCGGGGCGTTCGACGCTATGGCAGCGGAGCTATTGGGCGAGCTACAACTCAAAGGTATGAGTGTAAGTAATGCAAATGCTCTTCGAAGAAAATTAGATGAGTTTGAGATACTGGATACGGAGGTAAAGCAACTGCACTATATGATGCCGAAGAATTATGGCAATACAAATAGGTGTAAGGTTGGTACAATACCGATAGAACAGTTAGACAAAGAGACAGGCGAAATAGTGAAATTAGAGGTTGATATACACGAGACCTTGATGTACTACTATTTTATGAATAAAGCCAATGCGGCAATAGAGTTTAAAACGACCCTTTACAATAATTATTATTTGCGAGATATGGAGGCGTTGGGCTTGAGTAACAAGGTGGTGAGCTTTAGAACATTTTGCCATCACACTGAAAAATTTTCTACAAAAGTAAAAGCACATAGAGAACGATATGGCAAAGACAACTACAATAAGAAACTATTGACTTATGTGCCTATGGAGAAATTGAAATATAGCTGTAGCCTGTGGGTAGCGGACGGGTCGGGCTTGAAGATAGGATATAAGGGAACGAATGGTACAGAGAGCTTGTATGCGATGAGGGTGTTTGATGTAGCGAGTACGGCTTTGATAGGCTATGCGATAGCCATTAACCAGCATGTGGGAGAAGATAAAGAGTATGTAAACAATGCGTTACTGATGGCAATAGAGGTGGCAGAAGGCTATGGAGCAATGGATTTTTTAACGGATAATGGCAAAGGATTTAGCACCTCAGAAATGCAGGAGAAATTTAAGATGTTGTTTGGGAAAATGAGACGCATAGCGGTAGGAAATTCTCAAGAGAATGACGCAGAAAGGTTTAATAAACTGATGAACAACGGAGCAAGGCAATTTGACAACTGGCGGGGACAATTTCAAGCCAAGGACAAAGAATACAAAGCCAATCCCGATAAGATGATAGCCGTGAGTAAAGATGAAGTGATGATGCAAGCCTTAACGATAATAGAGCAATATAACAATCATATAGGACCCGATGGGCTTACAAGAATGGAGAGGTTTTTGCAAAATAGGCATCCCGAAGCTAAGAAGATAGACGATAAGGTGATGAGATATGTATTTGGCAATGAGAGCAAGGTGGACTTGAGCTATATGAGAGGTTTTGTATTGGTAACGAAAGATGATGTAGAGAGAAAGTTTGTGATACCGCCATTGCGAAAAGGGATTGCGGATCAAGTCCGCAATGACGAAGGTAGTCTTGTGGAAACTTACGAAATGCTGAACAGGGCGATGGGCAATACAGGGTATTTGGATTGTATGGTAAAGTGGGATGAAAAGGTTGCGGACATCTATACGCTGGAAGGTAGATTCTTGCTGAGTTGTGAGGCAGTGAAAAAAGGCTTTAAGAGCCATGCAGAAGCTACGGAAGCGACTATGGCGAATACGGGCAAGTTGAGGGCAAGGAAGTTGAAGCAGATAGCAGCTACGGAAGCGTTTAGTGAAAAGATAGCGGAGGGTATGAATGTATTGCAAGATAAGCAAGTGAGAGAGCAGTTGGATTACACCTCACCTAACCTCATCACAAGTGGAGAGGAACAAAGAGAGGGAATGGGTGAGCTTGTGGATTATGGCGTATTGGTAGCGAGTGGAGCGAAGGTGAAAGCAAGGTGGGGCGAGCAGGAAGACATAGTTCTAAACAACAATGTAGAGGGAACATTGAAACTGAAAGTACAACGAAAAAGTATAAGTGAGGAGAGTTTAAACGACCTTTAAAATAGATTTAAAACAAATTAAAATATACAAAATATGGACATCACATTTACGCATCAAGAAAAAGAAAAGATTTCTGCAATGCTATTGCAACAAGCCGAAGAAAGCGGTATGGTAGACAAGAAATTTGCTATCACGGTAGGACTTGTAGCCTCAGACATTTCTAACTTGGCGAATGAGAAGTGGAAAGAAAACAAATCGCTGATAGGAGATAAGAAATGGCTTACGATAGCTCGTATTGTAGGCTATGAAAGAAACGAGCATTTGGTATGGAAACCTGCCAAAACGGAAGTATGGGAGTATGTCTATGAGAACTTGAGTAGATGCAAACAATATGCGTTTACGAGTATTTTGGTAGACGATCCCGGCATAGGCAAGACTTATACCGCAAAACAGTTTGCAAGGGCACATAAAAATGCGTTTTATATGAATTGCAGTAATGCGAGTGGCAAGAGAGAGTTTATGACGGAGTTTAGCAAGAGCGTAGGCATCAGTAAGAGTGGTAAATTAAGAGAACAATTTAGCGATGCGTTGTATTTAATTTCTCAACTTGAAAATCCTATCATCATCTTGGACGAAGTAGGCGATTTGGACAATAGTACGATACTGCTTATTAAAAAATATACAATCAATTGGAGGACATCTGCGGTATCTATATGATAGGCAGTGATGGCTTTAAGAAACGCATAAAAAGCGGTATAGACAACAAGGTGCAGGGCTATACGGAAGTATTCTCACGATTTGGGAGCAAGTTTACCAAAGCGTTAAAATATAAGGGCAACATAGGGGGGAAAAAACGCAGACTTATGCAGATGGGCATAGATATATGCAAAGCCAACGGCATAAACGACAAGCAAACGATAGATGAGATAGTGAATAAACTGCAAGATGAGGAAGGGCTTGGAGATTTGAGAACTATTGGCAGGGAGATAAAGAAGAGGAAGATAATGAGCAATGGTTAATGATAAATTATAAATTATGAGTTTATGTAGTTATGAATGATGTTACCTTTAAAATATTGAATAATACAAGGCAACAATGGCTTGATTTTAAGACTGCACAAATGGGGTTGCAAAAACATTTGGGAATGAATGATACAGCATGGAATAATGCCATGATGGAGGTAGGAGAATATTTTGTGAACATGGTGTGGCAAAGAAGTGATGAAGCCTATAGAAAAAGTATACTCACAGGAGAGACTTTTGGATTTTGGAAAAAATTCAAATACGAATGGGGCAAGAATGATTATGACCTATGGTTACACTTTTGTAGAAAGGAAATTGTGATAAGAGATAAGGATACTTTTATTAGATATAAAAAAGATTTCCTTACGCTGAATACAGCAGTGAGAGAAGATATTGTATATAGAGTAACAAGCTATTATAAATAATGAATTATGGATGCGACATTAAATAGAAAATTCTGGATGTTGCTAAAACAACAGGGCTTGAACGCCGACCAAAAGGATTGTTTGGTATTGGAATATACCGCTAACCGCACACATCACAGTAGCGAGATGAGCGACCATGAGGCAAGTGAATTGATAAAATATATGAGTAATGGAGCAAATAATCTACGCAGGCAGTTGATAGCGATGAGCTATAGCATAGGAGAAGATGTGAACTTCGTAAAAGGCTGGTGTGAGAAATACGGCATCTATGGAGGGAAGAAAAAATTTAACAGCTACAGCGTAAATGAACTCATAGGCTTGAGAGAAAAGTTTAGAAAAGTGGTAAAAGATAGAGAGGAGGCAGTCATCTCACCACTGCCACTCTCCGCAAGCAGAGAGGGAAAATAAAATATAAAAAATATGCTTACAGGAAAGACGATAGGGACGGGCAAATTTTTAAGAAAAAAATTCTTTGAATATGAATTTGAAGGCAAATGGAAGGCGAGCTTTGGCATGCCTGAAAAAGGGAGCAGGTGGCTTATCTATGGAGATAGCGGCAGTGGCAAAACGGAATTTGCGGTACAGTTGGCAAAATACATGACACGATTTGGCAAGGTATTTTTCCTTAGCCGTGAGCAAGGAGATAGTAGCTCGTTGCAACAATGCTGGAAAAGAAACAATATGCGAGAAGTAAAAAGCAAGATAGTGCTGGGTGTGGGATACAATATGCAGGAATTGATAGTTCATTTACAGGCAAAAAGAAAAATAGAAACCGTCATCATAGACAGCATTGACTATATGGATATGACGGCAGAAGAGTACAAACAATTAAGCGAAATATGTAATAGAAAAAATATCATATTGGTATCGTGGAAGGAAGGTAAGAGACCCAAGAGTGCGGCAGGGAGAGCCATAGAATATATGGTGAGTGTGAAGATAGAAGTAAGAGATTTTGTAGCCTTTCCACGTAGTAGATATGGTGGCAATCAACCTTACATCATCTGGCTTGAAAAAGCAAAGGATTATCATGCGTTTGCCAATGTAATTGAAGTATAAAGTTAGTAAAGTTTTTAAAGTTATAAAGATATGAGAAAAACAAATAGAACAAGTGGAATCATACGAAGTAGCTACAAGAGAGATGAACCTATGTGGTGGCTGATAGTGCAGATAGTAGGAGCCTTGGCGGTGATAGCAATGTTGTTGGCAATAATTATAAATTATGGATTATAAATTATGATAGTACATATACGCATAGATGATGGGCGAGGATTGGCAATAAATAAGAGCTACAAAATGGGCGATGTGCTACTTGAATTTAGAACAGTGAGAGAATGGATTGTCGTACAGGGATTGAGTATAAATGCTACGCAAGTAAGGATAAGCGTAGACGATGAGCGAGGCAATGCGATAAGTACAGGGTATGAATGGAATGAGGCTATCAATTTTTTTGACAAAGTGCAAGATAAGATAATAGATGATGCTGTGGAACTCAGCTATAAACATAGGGAAAAAATATTGAAAAAAATAAAATTAATATAATTATGAGCAGAGAAAAAAAGCCAGTACTTAGGGGCATAGACCAAGCGAAGTACGAAAATGCGTTAGCGGAATATGCCACAAAATCCGCACAGGAAAGTAAACTTCTTGCAGAAATGGAAATCAAGATGACGGCTATCAGAGAGCAGTACGCTCCCAAATTAAAACCCTTGCAAGAAAGCAAAGTAGAAAACTTTGATGTGGTGCAAGCCTACTGCGAAGAGCATCCCGAACTGTTTGCGAAAAAGAAGAGTTTTGAAACCGCTTTTGGAACGCTGGGTTTTAGGACAGGAACCCCCAAATTGAAGACGCTCAAAGGCTTTACGTGGGGATCTGTATTGGAGCTGTGTAAACGAGCAATGCCTTCATACATACGCACTACTGAAGAGGTAGCCAAAGACCTTTTACTCTTTGATAGAGAAAAAGTAAACCTTGCTGACATAGGTATAGAAGTAGTACAGGAGGAAAGTTTTTATGTAGACTTAAAAAAAGAAGAATCTCTATAATACAAGTTAATTAATGAACAATCCCGATGAGTGTCTACTCGGTCGGGATATTTTTTTAAAACAAAATTTAAAAACGAATTAAAAAGTATGAATGCGGCACAAAAAAGAAACAAAGGATTTGTTTGTCCCGTGAGAGGATATTCTAAAAAAAATACTAGACGATTTGGTTTATCAGGAATGTGCTTTCATTTAATTGATTACCATAGAGATTATCTAATAAAAAAATTGAATTTAAAAATCAAAGAAAGGAAGATATAGATACCCAGGATTAACTATGTCCAGGATTGAGGTGCAAATCCTCATTTCCTTTTTTATAAAATAATTTAAAAGTGAATTAAAAGTATGCCATGCGATTATAAAAGAGATTATCCAAAGAATTGGTTTACAGAGATAAGACCTGCTGTATTGAAGAGAGCTAATCATTGTTGTGAATTTTGTGGTATCAAAAATTACACTCGCTACTGGAATGATAGAACGAAAAAATGGGTTACCGTAGTGCTTACGATTGCGCACCTTGACCATGATAAAGAAAACGATAAAGTATCTCTTGATAGATTGGCTGCATTATGGCAATCCTGCCATTTGCAATACGATATAAACCATCATATTGCCAATAGAAAATATGGCAGAAATCACAAAGGAAAACATCAATTAAAGTTGTTTTAAAATGAAATATTTACTACTACTATTATTATTGAGTTCTTGCAAAATTGTCAATGTTTATATAGATGATTGTTCTTGCATAGTGCAAAAGAACATACAGAAAAACAAAATCAAAAACTATCTCCATTGCAAGAAGATGCAAGGAGAGTAGCTATCAAAACAAATGAATATTTTAAAAATAGAAAATTATGAAACACATCAAGCTAAAAATTAGGCAAGATCTATTGAAAGAACTACTTGACAGTGCCTGCGAAGACTGCGAGTGTGAGGTACTTGTAAGGTTCATACTTACTAATATGCGAAAATCTTTGAATAATGTTTTCTTTATAAAGCAGGAATTTTTACAGATACAGCTTAAACCATTTGAGGCGTTGGCGCTGTGGAGATATATTCAATACAAGCAAGTAGATAATGCTTTTTTGGAAGCATTTGAAATGATAGAGTTTCTTTTGAAAAATGGAATCGTAAAACAAAAAGAAATGTTAACCACCCCTTAATCCCCTCCTTGAAAATGAGGGGAGATAAAAAAAATAAAATGCATGACCAGAAAAGAATTTTTGAACATTGGATTTTGGATAACCGATTTTATCAGATTTAAAAGAGGTCATTCCACAGAATACAACGAGAGTGTCCATCTTTTTAGCAAAAGAACGGGAAAACAACTTAATATTTTTTGGGACAATTATGAAACTATTACGGTTGCAATCTACGATACCAAAGAGCCTAAAGAGTTTAAAAAAAATACCCTTATAATAGAGGGTATGAAAAACATTACGGAAAAACAAATAGAAGAATTGTACGAAAAATATTTACATTGATTATGCGTAAATTTTTAATCACAAATCCGCAGGTATACGAAGGCGAAATACAGGTAATCTATGACGAAAAGGACGGGCTATGTATGATAGATTTTAGAGATACCAATAGGAGTGTGAAAGGTAGGTACCATACCATGCAAAATATACCGATGACCTTTGAAGAGCTCACCAAATACCCGTGGGGAATAGGCAATACCGCCAGCTGTACCGAAGTTACGATAGAAGTACCTTTTGAGGAATTTTGGGAAAAGTACGACCAAAAGAAAAACAAGAATAGATGTATCAAACTATGGGCAACCTTGGGCGTAAAGGATAGAATACTGGCGCTGCGTTATTTGCCGAAATATTTCAAATATACAAGAGTGAATAATATTAGCAAAAAAGACCCCGATACTTATTTGCGGAATAAAAATTGGGAAGACGAATTATGAATAAAAGGAAAATAAAAAAATATTATGTATAAAAATTTTATCACACTATTAACGATTAGTGCCCTACTACTTTTTTTTATGGCAATGAGCTGGTGCTTTTTGCAGGAAAATAGGGCATTGAAAAATGAAATTATAGAATTATATCAAAAAAGAAAAAACGATCTGCTAATGTTTAAACAAACTCAAAATCTATATGATACTTTGCTTTACAAAAAAGATAGCCTAATACACAAATTAATTAATGAATGAAAATAACAATACCCGTACAAATTATTTTAATCAACACCCTATATCTATGGGGTGTTTTTCTATGTGCCTATCCTTTGTTCAAATGGGATTTTGGTAAAAAAAATCGTATTTTTGCAACTATAATATAGATGTATATGTCAATGGAAATTACATTATTTGAAGATATAAAAAAACAAAATGGAAAACCTTTTTGGTATTCCAATGATCTTATGGATTTTTTGGGAATTACTGAAAATAATGAATTTAACAAACTTGTAACTAAAGCCAGCAAAGTACTTTTATCGCTAAATATTGATTTGTATGAGGAAATAAGAAAAGAGGTAGCTAAATATAAATTAAGTCGTTTTGCATGCTATGTAATTGTTATGGAAGCAGATGCTTCTAACAATATTAAAGTAGCTCAGGCAAAAGCCTATTTTGCTCGTATGACAGAATTGTTTGAGCAACAATTAGCATCACAACAGGAAAATATAGAAAGAATAGACCGTAGAGAAGATATTAAACAAGGCAATACAGATTTATTCAAGGTAGTAGAAAAAGCAGGTATAGAAGATTATGCAAAATTTAATAATGCAGGATATATTGGTATGTATAATATGCTTAATAGAGAATTAGCAGCATCGAGAAAATATCAAAAGAAAAACTTATTGATTGTATGGGAAGCGTAGAATTGGCAGCTAATCTTTTTAGAATTGCATTAACTAAAAATAAAATAGTTGAGAATAATGTTCATGGTCAAAAAGCTTTAGAAAAAACACACAAGGGAGTCGGTTCTGCAGTAAGGAAAATGGTCAAAGAGCAGACGGGTAAATACCCCGAGCAGTTACCTGTTCTTAAGGAATTGCCTAAAATCAAAACAGAAGTAAAAAAACTAAAAAAAGTAGTTGTTTTTTTGGCGAATTTTGCATATATTAACATGCAAGGTTTACTATGGCAAGAAATTTCAATAAAACGGCTTATCACCAGCATATCATGCATTTGTATTTAGACTGGAAACATACGCAGTATGACATACCTGATACAAGGTTTGTATCTCACTATTTGAGACAAACACACAGCATATACATAGACATACGAACCTTCAAAAGGATAAAGCAGAAGTACCTCACCCCACCCTCTCCACTTGTGGAGAGGGAATAACCACCCATAACAAGATTGCTTGTTGTAGCCTGCAATGAGAAAGCAGTTTTATTTTTTGAGTATTTTATTTATCTCTTCTTCAATATATTTTTTAGCTACTCGCTCAATGTGAGGTTTTAGGTCGTCGTGCCAGCCTATAAATTGTCGTTGAGGGATGGTAATATAAGAATCTACCTTTTTAAGAGCCATAGCTTTATAGAAGGGGTCTTTTGTTTCTTTAAATTTATACCAAAAGAAACCTTTCATTTTTGCGTAACCTGTATTTTACCTCCGTTGCTGTGTATATTGGCGTAAGGCACCGATGAGGTGTAGGTAATCGTATTACCATTGATTTGAGATTGTATACTTTTTCTTAAAGTACCACCTACGGCTTTTGATTTTTGCCATTTTGTAGAAAAAAAACCTTTCTTTTCAAAGTTGCGGTCAAACTCCTCATCCAGCTCGGTTTTCATTTTTTTTACGAGTTTATCTAACATTTAAAACGGGTTTAAGGTGTACTTGTGGTAGGTTGCATTCTATGATTTCTTGCACAGCAAATTGGTAGCTTAACTCGTAGATTTTTAGCCCTACTTCATTTCGTAGGCTACGGGTATAGGTGCGTGATAGCTGCGAGGTGTATTCGGTGGGCATAAAGCCTTGCAAGGAGTGATGTACTTCGTGCAATAGGGTGTGTATTTTGTAGGCATTATCCTGTTGCGATTTAGGAGCATTCATAGAAGAATTGGTAAGCCTAAGGTCGGCGATGAGCAGGGTAAGCGTAGCGGTACCTTGCTGGTGAGGGTGAGCTACATTTTGCCACTCTACAGCTTTGATGTCTATAAGAGCACAAGGGAATTTTACGGGAGGCATATCGCCGTATTCGGTAGAAAGTTGCCCCCAGTTTTCG
>JBOFDP010000003.1:0-6491 GCA_051647125.1 Chitinophagaceae bacterium
CGACAATTTGAATTTATTACTTTGCGAAATATATATCATTATGATAATTTTTTTATACAAAATTTTAATAAATATTTTTATATAACTCGTACCTATAATCTTAATTGGCAATTTACCAATTCCGTTAACTTTCAGTATAATGGTTTACAACGTTCATTTATAGATGAACCTAATGGATTTATAAATACTAAGGAGTTGAAGCAACAATTTTGGAAACGTACTTTTTCTTTAGGAAGAAATACATTTTATATGCATAATATTTCAGGAAGTTATATAGTACCGTTATATAAAATTCCTGTTTTTGAATTTCTATCTTCTCGTTTTAATGCTAATGCTAGTTATCAGTGGACAGCTTCTAGTACGCTTACTGAAGATATTCAAGGCAATACTATTGGCACATCACTGACTTGGAACACTGCAAATATTTTAGATTTTAATAGATTGTATAATAAATCTAAATGGCTTACTAATATCTTAAATTCTAATATCAAAAATATAGTAACTACTAGAGAAAAGGTTCTAAAACCATTTTTGCATATTTTCACTTCTCTCAAAATGGTTAATTTTGATTATAGTGAAAATTATACGGGAACTATTCCAGGAATTACAAATGAAATGAATGCCTTTGGACAAACCTGGAAATTTAAAACTCCCCTTTTTTTACTTGTTGGCTTGCCTGTAGATTCTTCTTTTTTAAATATGGGAGCTCGTAGAGGGTGGTTTTCCGTATCTCCTGATTTTAATGGTGTTTTTGAGCAAGCATATACACAAAATATTAAGATTAGTGTAGACCTTAGACCTATTTCTACTTTCCAAATTCAAGTTTTTGTCAATTCAAGTTTTACAAAAAGCTATTCTGAAATTTTTAAAGATACTATAGGAATAGGCTCTTTTGTACATCTTACGCCATTTAATAGTGGGGGATTTACAATTTCTTATATAGCCTTACAAACAATGTTTACCCCTTATGATCCTAATAAACCCACTGGTATTTTAGCTGATTTTATGAATAGTAGAGAGGCTGCTTCTCGTCGTTTGGGAAGACTTAATCCTTATAGTCAAGGGCAATTTTTACAAAATACATTTACTTATGGTTATGGGCAATATTCTTCAGATGTATTGATGCTTGCATTCATCTCCACCTATGCTAAAATGCCTATAGAAAAAACGCCTTTGGTTAATAGATATAATAGTGATTTAAGAAGTAATCCTTTTTCAGAGTTTTTACCTTTCCCAAATTGGCGTTTTACTTATGCGGGTTTATCTGATTTGTTACAAATACCTAAAGAGATTATAGGGCGTATAATTTTACAACATGGATATAATGGTACTTTGAGTATAAATAATTTTAGTAATAATCTTTTGTATTCAGACCCTTTATATAGAGGGTGGCCCGGATTTATAGATTCTGTCTCAGGCAATTTTATTCCTTATTTTTTAGTGCCTAATATTACCATAACCGACCAGTTTTTTCCTCTCATCGGTACGGATATTAATTTTTTAAAAACTTTTACTACTGGTTTTACTTGGAACAAATCTCGTATTGTAAGTTTAAGTATTATAGATTACCAAATTACTCAGCAGCATTCCAATGAATTTATTATTAGATTTGCTTGGCAAAAAACAGGTCTCAAAGTTCCATTTCGTCTACCTTTCCCTAAAGCAAAGAACTTAATGTCAGATTTAATTTTTAATTTTGATTTTAGTTATCGTGATGATGTTAATATAAATACTATTATAGATCAAGAGGTTTCTAATATTACTGGTGGAAATCGTATTATTACAGTGGCTCCTTATATTGATTATATTATACAACAGCAGTTTAGCATTCGTTTATATATGAATTTGCAGAATACTTATCCTAAATTATCGACAACGTCTCCAAGCAGTGTAATATCTTTAGGATTACAGATAAAATGGACTTTTTTATAAATGAAAAATAGTAGGTTTCAATTAGATAATTAGCCTGTAAGGGGCATCATTAAGAAAAAATAGATTAAATTTTTTGGATATGTGGTATTTTTATAAGATATTTGCTAAATTCCTTAGAATAAAAATTTTGCAATAATATATGGCTCGTGTTTGTCAAGTTACAGGAAAAACCCCTTTGAAAGGGCATTATGTTTCTCACTCTAATGTGAAAACGAATAGAAGGTTTTTACCTAATTTACAGAAAAAGAAATTTTTCTTACAAGAAGAAAATCGTTGGATTACGTTGAAGCTCTCTAATCATGCGCTTCGTATTATTAATAAAAGAGGATTGTATTCTGTAGTGAAAGAACTAAGGGCAAGAGGTCAAAATATTTAAAAAGAATCCTAAAATCGTTTATTTATCATGGTAAAAAAAGGCAATAGAGTACAAGTAATATTAGAATGTACTGAACATAAAACAAGTGGAATGGCGGGTACAAGTCGTTATATTTCCACAAAAAATAAAAAGAATAATCCTGAAAGAATGGAATTAAAAAAATATAATTCTATATTGAAAAAATATACTATACATAAAGAAATTAAATAACTATTAAATAATTTTATATTATGGCTAAGCAAGCAAAAACTGCTATAAAGACGAAAGATAAAGCACAAAGTGGAGACACTAAGAATTGGACTAAAGTAATTCGTGCTACCAAAACCCAAGCCGGTAGTTATACTTTTAAAGAAGCTATGGTGCATAAAGAAAAAATTAAAGATTTTTTAGCACAGTAATAAATCTTTATGTTTTCTTTTACAATGGATTGCGGAGGTTAAGAATCTCAGGAAAAGCTATTATAATATTTGATATAATAGCTTTTTTTATTAGAAGAAAAATGTATAAATTTTATATCAATTTAAAAATTATTCCTTATGGAGAAAAAAAATAGAGCTTTAATTACTGCAGTTGCTGGATATGTACCTGAAGATATATTAACTAATGCTGATTTTGAAAAAATAGTTGATACTAATGATGAATGGATAATGACCCGTACGGGAATTAAAGAAAGACATATATTGAAAGGAGAAGGCAGAGGCACTTCTGAAATGGCTATTCCTGTGGCTAGGGAGTTACTCCAAAAAAAAAATATTAACCCAGAAGAGATAGATTGTGTTATCATTGCAACTATTTCTCCTGATATGATGTTTCCTAGTACCTCTAATTTTGTAGCTACCGCTATAGGGGCAAAAAATGCATGGGGTTTTGATTTGCTGGCTGCTTGTTCTGGATTTATTTATGCACTTACTACAGGAGCTAATTTAATAGAAAGTGGACGATATAAAAAGATTATTGTAATAGGGGCTGATAAACTTACAGCATTTACCGATTATACAGATAGAAATACATGTATATTATTTGGTGATGGTGCTGGTGGAGTATTATTGGAGGCGACTACAGAAGAGTATGGTGTAATGGATGCTTTACTAAGGTCTGACGTTACATATGGAAAAGATTTTTTGTATATGAAGGGTGGTGGTAGTTGTTATCCCCCAAGTGCTGAAACTATTACTAAAAAAATGCATTATGTATATCAAGAAGGAAAAAATGTTTTTAAATATGCTGTAAAAGGTATGGCTAATATTACGGAGGATGTAATGAAGAAAAATAATTTGAAAGGTGAAGATATAGCATGGTTGGTACCCCATCAAGCGAATAAGCGTATTATAGATGCTACAGCAGAAAGAGCTAATATTCCGGAGGAGAAAGTAATGATGAATATAGAACGCTACGGCAATACTACTGCTGCTACCATTCCTCTTTGTTTATGGGATTATCAAAAAAAGATTAAAAAAGGAGATAATCTCTTACTTTCAGCTTTTGGTGCAGGGTTTACCTGGGGATGTGTTTGGGTAAGGTGGGGAATATAGTTTTTATCATTATTTCTTAGTAATTTGTGTTCCTCCATTAAGATTATTGCTATTAGTAAGCCTTACCGAAGATACCCCTAAGGACATAGCCTTAAAAGCATTTTCCAATTTTGGAATCATACCCTGATGAATAATATTTTTGTTTTTCATAGTAATATATAATCCTTCATTAATTGAAGGTATTATACTTTTAGGATCGTTAATATCTTTTAATACTCCGGGTTGGTCAAAGCAATAAATAAGTTCTGTATGAAAGCATGCACTCATTGCAATAGCTATCTTAGAAGCCACACTATCAGCATTGGTATTTAGGAGTTCTCCTTTTTTACTATATGTAATGGGTGAAATTACAGGTATTATTTTATTATCTAATAGCATCTTTATTTTTTTGATATTCACGGAATCAATATCACCAACAAATCCCCAGTCAATATCAATAGACTTTCTTTTATGAGATTGAATAATATTCATATCACAACCAGATAAACCACAAGCATCCATATTTTTTAATTGAAGCATAGCTACTAATTGTTTATTGGCAATACCTGCATAAGCCATTAGGGTAATATCTAACATTGGCTTGTCTGTGATTCTTCTACCTTCATACATTGTTATGGGTATGTTAAGTTTTAAGGCTAGTTCGTTGGCAAGTACACCTCCTCCGTGTACTATTATACAATCGGGATAAAAAGATAAAATATGATCACAGAATTGTGTCAGATAGTCGTGTTGTTCTATTATTTTTCCTCCTACCTTAATAATGGTTATTTTTTTCATAAATGTATCTTAAATATTTTTTAAAGCATGTAGTAAAGCATTCGCATGTTCTATATTAACTATCAAAGGAGGGAGCAAGCGAATTGTCTCTTTACCACTATAACCTACAAGTATTTGATGTTTGTGTAAAAGTTTTTCTCTACAAGCTACTTGTCCACCTTCTACATCTATACCTATCATTAAGCCTTTACCACGTATTGCTTTTATGAGGCTTATTTTTTGAAGTTCTTTTTTGAAGTATTCTCCTACTTGCTGTGCATTGATTATTAGATTCTCATTGGTGATTACTTCTAATACGGCAATACCTGCAGCACAGGCTAAATGGCTACCTCCAAAAGTAGTACCTAACATGCCAATAGTAGGTTTTATTTTTTCATGAATAAGTATTCCTGCAATAGGAAATCCGTTTCCCATACCTTTTGCCATAGAAATAATATCAGGTTGGATATGAGCATGTTGGTAAGCAAAAAATTTACCAGTACGTCCATACCCTGATTGTACTTCATCCAATATCATGATAGTATTTGTATGGTTACATATCATATGCATTTGTTGCAAAAAATTAGAACTACATTCTCTAACACCTCCGACGCCTTGAATACCTTCTACGATAACTGCCGCATAATTTTTCTTTTCGAGTTCTTGTTGCATCGATTGAATATCATTGAGAAGAACAAAGGACACCTCATGTCCTTGATTTATTAATGCTTGGATGGAGGGATTATCTGTAATAGCTACAGCAGCGCTTGTTCTTCCATGAAAAGCAGATTTGAAAGCTAGTATTTTTTTTCTTTTGGTAATGAATGAAGCCAGTTTTAAGGCATTTTCATTGGCTTCAGCACCACTATTACATAAGAATAATTTATAGCTTGCACAATCAGCAAGTGTGGTTAGTTGTTTAGCTAAATTTTCTTGCAAATGATTTTGTACAGCGTTGGAATAGAAAGCTATTTTTTCTAATTGTTCTTCTATTTTTTTTACATAAACAGGGTGCGTATGACCAATAGATACTACTGCGTGTCCGCTATAAAAATCTAAATATTTAGTATTATTTTTATCCCATAAATACATGCCTTTAGCTTTCACTGGTTCTATATTCATCAATGAATATACGTTAAACAATTTACTCATTATTTTAGCTCATTTTATTTGTGCAAATCTAAATCTAAAAATTTTTTAGTTTTAATAAATTTATTCTTATAATAAAAGATGTGATCAAAGAAAAAAATTAAATATTTATTATCCCATATTACATAATATTAATTTCCCAATTTAGAATAAAAAAAATATAAAATATTTAGACTTTTACTGGAGTAAAAAAATCTTTTTTCTTAGAACAAATAATGAATATATTGATGGAGGAATAAGGCTTTTTTATATTTAATAAAAATACTTTTTTTAAATTTTCTTATGTATATAAAAATTATACTATATTTGCACTCTATTTTAAAAAAGTAAATTTTTTAGAAATGCCTAAAGTAAAGATACAT
The DNA here is from genome assembly GCA_051647125.1 of Chitinophagaceae bacterium. Lineage (GTDB taxonomy): Bacteria > Bacteroidota > Bacteroidia > Chitinophagales > Chitinophagaceae > JBOFDP01. The sequence goes on from JBOFDP010000003.1 coordinate 6,108, forward strand.
TCCAGAGCGAAAAAAACGTTTAAAATAACAGCCAGTGGTGAATTTAAATACCAAAAACCTTTTAAAAGACATATTCTTACCAAAAAATCTAAAAATAGAAAACGTCATTTAAATCAGGCAGGTATTGTAAGTCCAGCTAATAAACCATTTGTCATGAGATTACTCAGATTAAAATAATTTATAAAACCTTGTAAAGTAAATATAGTAAGGATATGCCTCGTTCAGTTAATGCAGTAGCTTCCAGAGCTCGTAGAAAAAGAATTTTAAAGCAAGCCAAAGGTTTTTATGGCAAGCGAAAGAATGTATATACCGTTGCCAAAAATTTGGTAGAAAAGGGAATGACCTATTCTTATATAGGTAGAAAAGTAAAGAAAAGAGATTATC
>JBOFDP010000004.1:0-4875 GCA_051647125.1 Chitinophagaceae bacterium
ATAAAAAAAGAGTAAGTGTTTTTTGGAGTATAGGTTTATATTCTATACCTGGTGCTATCGTTAAATAAGCTGGAGAGAAGGTGTTTGAAATAAGCTGCTGTCCTGTAGCATCATATCCTTTATAAAACTGAGTTCTTAATGACATCAGCATAGAATAATACCAATGAGGATTTTTCATTTTATACCCAAATTTAGATAATAATTGAATATTATCATCCGCCTTTTGGTTGGGTACATTTTGCTGTAAAAGCCATCCATAGGCTAATATCAAATAGTTCTCCCAGATTTTTTTATGTGAGATATCTGTATACCTAGTATAAAAATTTAGATATGGTAAAATTGTAGTAGAGTTAGTTCCCCCTGCCAACCAATTAATAAAAGCTATTTGATTAAGTCCAAAATTGAATGAACCATATTTTTTAAAACCCCATGAAGTATCTTCAATATTTGGAGTAAATAAAGCATTTCCTGCTACTGTATTTCTAGCATCCTCTAGCGATATTTGGGCATAAAGATGATAGGAGTTCATCAGAAGAAAAAAATATAAGACTATATAACGGAATTTCAACATGATCATAACGGATCCTTTCATATTATTCACAAAACTACTCTTTGTCTACATAAAAAAGAAAAAAATTTTATTCCTAAATTCTATGTTTTAACTTTGTGCTTTAAAAATTTCAAAATAATGGATAAAAGAACCCCAAAAAAAGCTTTAAAGAAAAATATCAAAAAAGTATTTTTAGCACCAAAAGCAGAACATAATAACATAGAACTCACCAACGAGATAAAAGAAGAGGATCTATTTTTTTCAAAAATTGAAAAAGGAATATCTACCCCCAGTGAAGAACAAAAGGATATACCTAAAGGTCTTTGGACAAATTGCCCTAAATGTAATGAAATCTGGTTCACTGAAGAATTAGAAAAGAACTTATTTGTATGTAAAAAATGTTCTTACCACTTGAGGATAGATAGTAAAACATACTTCAAAATTTTATTTGACAAAGAACAATATCAAGAATTGTTTAACAATATAAGTCCTAAAAATTTTCTTAATTTTACAGATATTAAGCCGTATGAAAAACGAATAGAAGAAGAAACTCAATCCTTAGAACTGAAAGATGCTATCCGTGTTGGAGTGGGAAATATAAAGAACCAAAAAGTAGTAGTTGCTTGCATGGATTTTAAGTTTATAGGGGGTTCTATGGGAAGTGTTGTAGGGGAAAAATTTGCTCGTGGTGTGGACTATGCTATTACAGAAAAAATTCCTTTTATTGTAATCAGTAAATCTGGTGGTGCACGCATGCAAGAAAGTGCATTTTCTTTAATGCAAATGCCTAAAACTTGTGCAAAATTATCACAACTCACAGATGAAAAATTACCTTATATCTCTATACTTACAGACCCTACTTTTGGTGGAGTAACAGCTTCTTTTGCAATGTTAGGAGATATTAATATTGCAGAGCCTAAAGCTTTGATAGGATTTGCAGGTCCTGAGGTGATTAAGGCATTAGCCAAAACAGACTTTCCTCCCGGATTTCAACGTAGTGAATTTTTATTAGAAAAAGGATTTTTAGATAAAATAGTACCTCGTACAGAACTCAAAAATACATTAGGGTTATTAATTGCTTTATTTCAAGAATAATACAGTCAATTGTTTTTTAGAAATAGAAGTATACTTATCAAAATTATTATGAACCTAATAAAATAGTATTACTTTTGGTAGCATAAAAAATAATATGAAACGGGCACTTTTAGGAACAATAGGTTTATTTTTAATACTATCCATTATGGGACAAGAAAATAAAAAGTATGTATTAGCTATTCATGGCGGAGCTGGATTTATTAATAAAATCATGCAAGAAAAACAACAAAATGAATATAAAGTAATACTGCAAGAAGCTCTACAAAAAGGTTATGACATATTAAAAAATGGGGGTGAAAGTATAGATGCCGTAGAAGCCACCATTATGATACTAGAAAATTTTCCTCTTTTTAATGCAGGAAGAGGTTCTGTGCTAACAGCAAACAAACTTCCTTCCTTAGATGCTGCAATTATGCAAACAGGTAAAAAACCTGGAGCCGTAGCTGGAATTTCTACTATAAAAAACCCTATTACAGCAGCAAGAGCAGTAATGAATAATTCTATACATGTCATGCTTTCAGGAAAAGAAGCTGATGAATTTGCACAAACTATAGAACAATGTATTACCGTAGATCCTAGCTATTTTATAGTAGATAAACAATTGAAAGAAATCGATGCAATTCAACAACAAAGTACTAATGTAAACCAATTAGAACATATCTTAGATGATTCTTGTCTTAGTGATATTCTAAATAAAAAATTTGGTACTGTGGGAGCAGTTGCTATAGATCAATATAAAACATTAGCGGCAGGCACTTCTACAGGTGGTATTGCCAATAAAAAATATGGACGTATAGGAGATTCCCCTATAATAGGTGCAGGTACTTATGCGAATGAGGAGGTAGCCGTCTCTTGCACAGGAGCAGGAGAATATTTTATACGAATTGTTGCGGCTTATGATGTTGCCTCATTAATGCAATATATGCATTTTTCTGTACAACAAGCAGCTCAACAGGTAATTCAAAAAATAGATAGCCTACAATCTTTTGGAGGAATGATTGCCATAGATGTCAATGGAAATTTAGCTATGCCTTTTAATACTACAGGAATGTTTAGAGGATGTGTTACAGACAATGGTGAAATTGAAATATATATATTTTAGTAATTTTATACATTGCCTTTTCACAATAGTAGGATAAAGATTTGTATATTTTCGTCGTACATTCTTTATAAAATTATGCTAAAATAAAACATTTTTTTATATTGCCTATTCCATAATAATATTTATATTGATTTTAGTTGTACATTTACCTATAGTAGATCCAAATAAATACCAAGAATCAGAATTCGAAAAACTACTTCTCAATATTCATCAACAAATGAAAACTATTTTATTAAAATATAAAAAAAAAGACATAGAGATATAAGCCGAATTCTGTATTCATCAAATAGATGAATGACTATTATTTATCTGGGATATATATTACTATATACCTCTATCTGCCCACCCCTTGCAATGATTCTATAAGCGAGTAACTTACCGCATAAAAATGCGTTGCAATATACATGACATTTCAGCATACAAGGTTTATCCCAACTATTATATTACTACAATAATGAGTGAGCTCTTACCTCACTTTTTCACCCTTACCTTTTATACAAAAGGCGGTTATTTTCTGTGACACTTTCTATTACCCGGTAAAAAAACCAAGTATCCGACTATTCATCGGTGTAATACTCTATGCTGTTCGGACTTTCCTATGCAAGCCTTTTAAGTTTACATCAATAGCCCACTCTACGTCTTCACAAATTTAATTAAAACATATATAATAAATCAATAATATTAAGTTGTTTAACTATTTTAGGTATTAAAAATATAAAAACCAAGAGAATGGCAATGTAGGAAAAATACCTAACACTATAATAATCAGTATCAATACAATATAAAGTACTTGCTCCGAAAGAGATATTTTATAAATAGGTACTTCTACATTAGGTTCTGGAGTTTTAAAATAAGTAGTTTGTATCACACGTAAATAATAATAAGCACTTAATACAGCACAAATTACAGCAATTACAATCACCCAAATAGGGCATCCATTCTGAATACCTGTAAGCAACATATAATATTTACCTACAAATCCTGCTGTAGCAGGAATACCTATCAAAGAAGCAAAGCAAATAAACAATACGAAAGCCAAAAATGGATTTTTAGAAGAAAATCCTCTAAATGAACTAATCGTACTATCCTCCTCCATTTTATTGATAATACCAAAAATCCCTATCAAAGCAAAAGAGTAAGCAATCGCATAAATATATAAACCTTCTTTTGCTTGTTGATCAAACCCATAAATTGCAAAAAGCATAAATCCAGCTTGTGCTATGCTAGAATATGCCATTAATCGCTTCAGATTTTGTTGAAATAAGGCTGTAAAATTACTTATTATTAATGATAATACAATGAGTACTCCTATAATATAGTGCATATAATTAGCAACATTTATTTGCCCAACATGTATCTTATATATTTGAATATTTTCAAAAAATCGAAAAAACCCTAAAAATACAGCTACTTTCAATACCCCTGACATATAACCTACAAAAGCTGTTGGAGAACCTTCATATACATCAGGTGCCCAAAAATGAAATGGAACAATAGAGGCTTTAAATAAAAATCCTACCATGACCAACAAAACACCTATATAAAATAAATAAGGTTCCGTAAAACTATATTGTATAGTTATCGTTCCAGTAGCTCCATATATCAAAGCGATACCCATCAATAAAATAGCTGATGCAACAGAACCCATTAAAAAATATTTTAATGCTGCTTCTCCTGATCTAATATCTTTTTTATTAGAAGCAGCTAAAATGAATTGAGGTAAAGAAAGGATTTCTATTCCTAAAAATAAGGTCAGATAGGAATGATACGTTACCAACAAATTAGCCCCACAAAAAGCAAAAAATAATAAGGCAAAATATTCACATGGATATTTCCCTGTTTTCTCTGCAATAGCCTTGCCCCCTAAAGCAATATAAAACCACGTAGCTACACTAAGAAAAAATAGTATTAATAAATTAAAAGAATTCCATTGCAACCATTTCAAATGAACATTAATATTTATTAATTGATAATGATAATACATTTCTACAAAACTCCCTATCACAATAATAGTCATTAAACATAAGGCAATATCTTTAGCACGTGATGCTGTAGCCCTGCTCATACTACTTAACATCATCAATACTCCTGATATAACTAATAAAATTAAAGTATTCATAATATAATG
>JBOFDP010000005.1:0-2637 GCA_051647125.1 Chitinophagaceae bacterium
ACATACCTTTTTGTGCAGTAAGTATAGCTGTTGAAAAAAAAGGTGAGATAATAGCAGGTGTGGTATATGCACCGCTTTTAAATGAATATTATTTTGCAGAAAAAAAACAAGGCGCTACCTTAAATAATAAGCCCATTACTGTAAGCCAAAAAAAAGAAGTGGCAAGAGCCTGTTTATGTACAGGATTTCCATACAAATATGTGAATATTCCCAACGGTCCTTTAGATATATTTAATCGGTTTATAAAACAAGGTATTCCTGTACGCAGATTTGGTGCTGCTGCTATTGATTTGTGTTGGGTAGCTGCAGGCAGGCTTGATGGGTTTTGGGAATATAATCTGAGCCCTTGGGATTCTGCTGCAGGATTTCTTATAGTGAAAGAAGCTGGAGGAAAAGTAACAGATTTTCAAGGAGAGAATTATTCTCCCTATTCTCCTTTTATATTAGCTACTAATGGTATTATTCATCAATCTATGTTAAAAAATATTAATCTATAACCAAATAACATTATGAACAAACTATTTATTTGTATTTTCAACGTGTTAATTATCTTTTCCACGTTAGCCCAAAATTCAACTTTTAATCCTAAAAATGATTATGAAATTGATATTACTTTGAAACCATTTAAAAATCAATGGGTTTATTTGGCATATTATTTTACTAATCAGACAAATAAATACTTAGTTGATTCTGTATTATTAGATAATAATAGCAGAGCTGTTTTTAAAGGTAATAATGAGGCTATGAATGGGGGTGTATATTTAATTATTTTTCCTGGAAAATCTAAATTTATAGAGTTTATAATAGATAGTAATAAAAAATTTGCTATTACTATAGATACTGTCAATCTTGACAATATAAAGTTTACAAATTCACCTGAAAATAATGATTTTTATGCCTATCAGCAATTTCTGAAAAAGACTAAGGAAAAATATCAAAAATTAGATTCAAACCTTCGTGCTAGTAGAGTTATGGATTCGAATGCTCCTCGTCAAAATATGATTAATCAATATAAAGAAATAAATGCTTATACGAAAGCTTACACAAAGAAAAATTCACATCAATTTTTATCAACTTTATTTTTATTGATGGATGGTCCTGAGATAATTCAACAACCTAATGCTATTGATTCTTTAGAATATTTCTTTTATCATTATTGGGATAATATTTCTTTTTCTGACCCTAAAATTTTACGTACTCCTATTTTAGAACAAAAATTGAATCAATATATAAGAACTCTTATACCTAATAAATTAGATAGTATGACAAATGTGGCATTTAATATTATCGAAGAGGCTAAAAAAGATTCTCTTACGTATAGATATTATTTGTCAAAATTAGCTATTGATTATGGTAATTCAGTAATTCCTATACAATCAGATGCTTTTTATTATATCTTTAATAAATATATTGAAAATTCAAAACCTTCTTGGATGTCCGATAATTTATATGATCAAATGCAAAGAAGATCTAATTTTATAGTAGGCAATATTATTGGGAATAATGCATATGATATAGAATTATTAGATACTACAGATAAAAAATTTAATTTATATGATATTAAATCAAACTATATAGTACTTTGTTTTTGGGATCCTGTTTGTGGGCATTGCCTAGAAATTATGCCTTTGTTAGATTCTTTATATCAAAATAGTTGGGAAAAAAAAGGGGTTACCATGGTGGGTATTTATGTAGATGGTGGTTTGGAAAATTGGAAAAAATATATTAGTACTCATAATAAAAAATGGCTTCATGGATATGAATCTGATACCATGCGTAGTGTCTTAAACACTCAACAAAAACCCAATTTTAGACAGTTATTTAATGTTACAGAGACTCCTAAGATATATTTGTTAGATAAAGATAAAAAAATAGTACTTAAACAAATTACACCTTTACAATTAAATCAATATTTTGAATATTTGGAAAAAAGAAATTTAGAAAATACTACTAATCAAAAAACTTCTGTGGCACCTCCTAAACAATCTAATTCTAAGGAGGTGGGGGCAAAAGTAAATAGTTAAGCAAAAATCTAAAAAGTAAAAAATAGAGAGTTAATATTTTCATTAACTCTCTATTTTTTATAAATACTCATTCCAGCTTTTGATTTGAATATCCTCTTTTTCTAACGTACAGAAAGCATGAATAAAAGCTGATGCAAGCCGACTATTAGTAATTAATGGGGTATTAAAATCTATTGAAGTACGACGAATAATATAGTCATTATACAGTTCTCTCTGAGTGTCATCTTTGGGAATATTAATTACTAAATCAAAGAATTTCTTAGTAATCATATTTTTTACATTTAGTTCTCCCTCTTCATCAGGCCATTTTACGGCAATGGCTTTTATCTCATTAATTTCTAAAAAATGTTGTGTGCCACGCGTAGCATAAAGGTCGTACCCATTTGCTTGTAAAAGTTTACAAGCATCTAATAAATCAACCTTAGATTTGGTTGGTCCGGAAGAAATCATAATTCTTTTTTTAGGAATAGTATACCCCACAGAAAGTAATGCGGTAAGGATGGCTTCATTGAAAGTATTTCCTATACATCCTACTTCACCGGTAGACGACATATCTACCCCTAATATAGGATCTGCTTGCTGCAATCTAGAAAAAGAAAATTGTGAGGCTTTA
>JBOFDP010000006.1:0-1449 GCA_051647125.1 Chitinophagaceae bacterium
TTTATATTTTTGACATCATAGAGATTCATGTAAGCAAAATAAATTAGGAATTACCTTTCGGTGGTTGTAATGTAATCAATAAAAATCCGTCCAATAAAACATTTATATTGAACCACTCTACACGTTCTATATTTTCATATATAGTGTGTAAAGCAATAGGGAATATATTTTTTACAAAAAATAGAAATTGAGAAAAAAAAGAATATTGTTCTATGTGAAAAGGTAGTTGAGGGTCAACTTTCAGATTAGATACATAATGTATTTTTAAGAAATCTATAAAATTCAAATTTTTATTTATCTCCTTATGTTCATAATAATGAGTAAAAAGAAAAGGTAATTTTGCTACTTCTCGAGTAAGCAATCCACAACTTATAAAATGAATAGCTAAAAACAATAGGATATATTTCTTGACAATTATTTTCATATTCACTCGTGAAAAAAACAAAGATAATAATATAAAATCAAATAATATGTATTTTCTATAAAAAATTACCTCTGAAACAAAATTATATACCGCTTTTATTTATATCTCGCGCTAAAGCCAAAAATATCAAGAATTAAACTTACCTATGGTAGCATTATTTTTTTGTAACCTCCTTTCTCCCATCCCAAAAGCACAGCCGCTAAAAGAGTCTATATTGCCAAAGAAGAAAACCCTTAGCATCGGGTTTAGCCGTGCCTATTCCTTTCACATAAACCTTTGTTGTATTCTATACCGGTTTATTCTTTCCATAACTCTCTCATAGAGTTTTGCTATATTACTAAACGTGCTAAGAGAACTCTTCTTCTTTCTTTTCGGTATAGCAACTCCGTCATTCACTGCATTAATGTTATACTTATTATTGCACCTCCCATCAAAAAAAATGAATATCGTTAGGGTAATTTTATCTGTTAAAGGTAAGAGGTTTATTCTTATCCGAACCTTCACAGATAACACATCAGTTTGTATAATTGTTCATCATTTATTCGCCTATAAATTTATCAATATATCTATCTCGGTAGTTCCAATAAAACAAGCGGTCATCATCTTTATTTTCTGGTGTAATCTTAAACATTAGGTATCTGGATTCGTTTTTCATTATCAAACCAATTTTTGTACTTACTTACTCTTGCCAATGAATCAACAGTTACTCCATCTTCATTAAAAAACATCTCTCCATTTGTAAACCTGTAGCCATAATTGGGTTCAAGGAGGCTCTCCTCATTGTAGAACTCTATTTTTATCTTGTAATTGAACCTCTCTAAATATCTATCCCCACCATCCCTTGTTTTTTTATATTCATTTACAAATGCCTTGGTACTTTGGTTTTTAAAGTATTTGATACCTTTTGGAATATATTTTCTCCAATAACAAGCGAATTATTGCTACTCATTGTAATACTCCTAAGATTTATACAATTACCAAAAGTCTCCTTTTCTATACGCTTTACAGGTTAATCAACTATTGAT
>JBOFDP010000007.1:0-30071 GCA_051647125.1 Chitinophagaceae bacterium
AAAACTCTTATAATGCCAATAATACCAAAAAATCTTGCATAAAGAAAGGGCATTATTTTGCCATAATATCGGTATCTGTCTTTTATTCGTTTTTCTTGACGTTCTTTAGGACTATATTTTAGAATATTGCCTCTTTCAAATTCAAGAATAGATTTGGCATGTTGCTTATACAAATCCTGACGTGTTACAAAAACAACTACTTGATTGGCTGTAGCTGTAGCTGATTGCCTAAGACACGCTTCTGAAAGTTTTGGTAATAATGTTGCGTCTGTAATATGATAAAACTCCCACAACTGCATATTTGAACTGTTGGGGGCTAATGTTGCTAACTCTAAGCAGTGTTTTACTTTTTCTGGATCTATAGGTTTTTCAGCATCATATACACGTACAGACCGACGGTAATTTAAAACTTCATCTAAATTCATATTCAATTTATATTTAATAATGTTTTCTTATCAGAGAGTTACTATTGATAAAGCAAATGTATAGAAAAATACTTGAATTTAACTTAGAAAGAAATAATATTGTTATAACAAAAAATACTTATCTTTTCTTATAAAATACCTTCTAAAATAGAAGGTGTATTTTTTTAGTCATTTATTTTCCATTAACTTTGAAAAAATTCATTTTATTCATGACTTATACAAAGAAATTATTTCTTTTAGATGCTATGGCACTTATTTATAGGTCATATTTTGCTTTAGGAAAAAATCCTCTTATTACAACGTATGGCAAAAATACCAATGCCCAATATGGTTTTACCAATACTTTGTTAGAACTTATTAGGAAACAAGAACCTACTCATCTTGCGGTGGCTTTTGATACTCATACTCCTACAGAAAGACATATTGCTTTTTCTGCCTATAAAGCTCAACGTGAAGATACTCCAGAAGATATTATTATTGCTGTAGAAGATATTAAAAAAATTCTAAAAGGATTTAGAATACCTATATTAGAAATAGATGGGTATGAAGCTGATGATATAATAGGTACGGTAGCTTGGCAAGCATCAAAGTTTGAGTTTGATGTTTATATGGTAACTCCGGATAAAGATTATGGGCAATTGGTACGAAAAAATGTATTTATTTATAGACCGCCTTATATGAATAATTCTGAACAAATATTAGATACGAAAAAAATTTGTGAAAAATGGGATATAGAAAAAGTGTCTCAAGTGATAGATATGTTAGGATTAATGGGAGATGTTTCTGATAATATTCCAGGCATTTTTGGGGTTGGCGAAAAAACAGCTTCTAAACTATTAAAGCAATATCATACCTTAGAAAACGTATTAGCTAATGCTCATCATATTTCAGGGCAAATAGGCAATAAGATAGAAGCGGGAAAAGAACAAGCTATAATGAGTAAAAAATTAGCCACTATTATTACAGATGTGCCTATTAATTTCTCTGAAGAAGATTATCTTATCAAACCATATAATGAAAAGTCATTAAGAGCAATATTTTCTCAATTAGAATTACGTAGCTTAAATAAAAGAATATTACCTCCTTCTATATCAGTAGTTACCACACCAAATTTATTTTCTGAACAAGAGTCTTCTTTTTCACAGCCTTTCAGCACCTATAAAAATATCTTAGATACCCCACACGCTTATCATCTGATAGATACCCAAGAAAAAATTTTATCTTTAGTAGAAAAACTGTTGGAAGTTTCTGTAATTTGTATAGATACCGAAACAACTTCGACCAAACCCCTACTATCAGAATTCGTAGGTATTAGTATTGCCTATAAAAAAGGAGAAGCCTTTTATATCCCTATAAATGACAATCCTCATGCAAAGCAGGTATTGAACTTATTAGAACCTTTATTTTATAGAGAGGATATACTTTGGGTAGGACAAAATATTAAATATGATATACTATTGCTTAAAAAATATGAGGTTATCCTAAAAGGTAAATTGTTTGATACCATGATAGCACAATATTTGATAGATGCCGAAAGTAAAAAAAGTATGGATTTGTTGAGTATACATTATTTAGGCTATCAACCCATAAGTATAGAAACCTTAATAGGGAAAAAAGGAAAATCACAAGGTAACATGAGAGATGTTTCTGTACACAAAGTATGTACCTATGCAGGAGAAGATGCTGATATTACTTTACAACTAAAAGAGGTTTTGCAACCTCTTTTGCAAAAAAATAATTATATACCACTTTTTGATGAGGTAGAAATGCCCCTTATACAAGTACTGGCTGATATGGAATATCAAGGTATAAATGTAGATTTAAATTTTCTAAATCAATACAATGATCTGCTTAATCAAGAAATAAAAGTACTAGAAAATAATATTTATAAATTCTCAACAATAGAATTTAATTTAGATTCTCCCAAACAATTAGGAGAAGTATTATTTGAAAAACTGAACCTTAAACAACATATAAAAATTTCTAAAAATAAACGAGGACATTATGGTACAGGAGAAGATATATTACAAAAATTAATAGATTTTCATCCGATAATTCCACTTATTTTATCGTATAGAGAATTAGCCAAACTTCGATCTACCTATACAGAAGCACTTCCCAAAATGCTTAATCCTATTACACATAAAATACATACTTCTTTTAACCAATTTATTACTGTTACAGGTAGGCTAAGTAGCAATGAGCCTAATTTGCAAAATATCCCTATTAGAACAGAAAAAGGCAGGCAAATAAGAAAGGCATTTATTGCTTCTTCTAATAATCATATCCTTATCAGTGCTGATTATTCTCAGATAGAATTACGTATAATAGCTGCTATTAGTGGTGATGAAAGTATGTGTCATGATTTTATGGAGGATAAAGATATTCATCGTGCTACAGCTGCTCGTGTGTATAATGTATTAGAAAATGAGGTATCTCAGGAAATGCGTCGTAAAGCTAAGACAGTAAACTTTGGTATTATTTATGGGCAATCTGCTTTTGGTTTGTCAGAAAATCTAGGTATTTCACGTATGGAAGCCAAAATTTTAATAGATACCTATTTTGCTAAATATCCTGCCATACAGCAGTATATGTATCAACAAATAGAGTTTGGAAAAAAACACGGTTATGTACAAACACTTTTAGGAAGAAAAAGGCTTTTAAAGGACATAATTTCAGGTAATGCTATTGTCAGAGGATATGCAGAACGTAATGCCATCAATATGCCCATACAAGGAACAGCTGCCGATATGATGAAAATAGCGATGATTAAAGTGAATAAAGCCTTTAAGCAGCAGCATCTTCAGAGTAAACTTATTTTACAGGTACATGATGAATTAGTGGTAGACACTTTAAAAACAGAAATAGAGACAGTAAAACAACTTTTGAAAGAAAATATGCAAACCACAATGATACTTCCCCATGACGTTCCAGTAAAAGTAGATATTGGTATGGGCAACAATTGGTCAGAAGCTCATTAATTAATATACGATTTTTCTTTCGGTAATTTTTGTAGGGTTATCTTTGCAAATCTTTCTACTACATCATAAGTAGTGTCTCTTACACTATTACCTTACCTTGAATGTTCATTTCTTCGAAATTGGTTTTTTCTTGTTCTCAATACATACCAATGAAATAATAGCTAAGAAGGTAAAAAAATAAAATTTTTCTCATACTTTTCTCTATTATTTTATATTACCCTCATTGTTTATTCTTATACAGTTCTACAAAATGACTGTAGAAATAAGGAATAGTTTCTATTCCTTTATAGAAATTGAGAATGTCATATTTTTCATTAGGGCTATGAAGATTATCATTGTTAAACCCAAAGCCCATAAATACGATTTTGGCTTTCAAAATATTTTCAAAAAGAGCTGAGATAGGAATACTACCACCACCACGTACAGGCACAGGTTTTTGTCCAAAAGTAGTTTGTATCGCTTTTGTTGCTGCTTGATAGGCTATGCTGTCTATGGGTGTAACATAAGGATTACCTCCATGATGAATATTACAGGTTACGCTTACCTGAGAAGGAGCTATTTTTTGCAAATGATGGATAAGCAATTTACTAATTTTATCGGTTTGTTGATTAGGCACTAATCGGCAAGAGATTTTAGCATATGCTTTAGAGGGTAATACCGTTTTAGACCCTTCGCCTATGTATCCACCCCAAATACCATTCACTTCTAAAGTAGGGCGAATACCTGTTCTTTCATTAGTTGTAAATCCTTTTTCTCCCCATACCTCTTTTATTCCAAGCTCTTTTTTATAGGTTGTTTCATTATAAGGAGCTTTAGCCATTTCAGTACGTTCTTTTTTAGAAATAGTAGCTACTTCTTCATAAAAATGAGGTATAGTAATATGGTTATTTTTATCATGTAAGGAGGCTATCATTTGGCATAAAATAGTAATAGGATTGGCTATAGCACCCCCATAAGTACCGCTATGTAAGTCTCTATTTGGACCTGTTACTTCTACTTCAATATAAGACAATCCTCTTACTCCTACATCTATAGAAGGATGCTTAAGGCTAATCATAGCAGTGTCGCTAATCAAAATAACATCACAGGATAAAAATTGTTTATTTTCTTCCACAAATTTTTCCAAATTAGGAGATCCAACCTCCTCTTCACCTTCAATCATAATTTTTACGTTGCAAGGTAAAGATTGTGTATTAAGCATAGTTTCCAATGCTTTGATATGCATAAAAAATTGCCCTTTATCATCAGCACTACCACGAGCAAAAATTTGCTTGTTAATAATAGTAGGTTCAAAAGGATCAGTTTTCCATAGTTCTATAGGTTCTACAGGTTGTACATCATAGTGTCCATATACTAAAACAGTAGGTAAATTTTTATCTATTATTTTTTCTCCAAAAACTATAGGATGCCCCTTGGTAGGATATACTTTTACTTTATCCAGTTGTGCTTTTTTTAAGAAAGAAGCCACCTTGTCAGCACAAGATTTTACATCAGCTTTATGCTCTGTTTTAGCACTTATGGAGGGTATGCGTAATAGTTCAAATAATTCGTTTAAAAATCTTTCTTTATGTTTTTCTTGGTAGGTTTTCCATAGTGTTTGCATAATAAATTATATTTTCTACATTATGCCGTGAGCTATCATAGCATCTGCTACTTTCATAAATCCGGCAATATTGGCTCCTTTTTCATAATCAATATATCCTGAAGATATTTTCCCATATTTTACACAAGAAGTATGAATATCTTTTATAATTTTTTGTAGTCGGGTATCTACCTCTTCTCTTGACCAACAAAGATGCATAGCATTTTGAGCCATTTCAAGACCAGAAGTTGCCACTCCCCCAGCATTTGCAGCTTTGCCCGGACCATACATAATTTTATGTTGTTTATATACCTTAATTGCTTCTTGAGTAGAAGGCATATTAGCACCTTCGGATACTGCTATACAACCATTTTTTATAAGTAATTCAGCATCCTGCTTATCTATTTCATTTTGTGTAGCACTTGGAAGAGCAATATCTCCTTTTTCTAACCAAGGTTTTTTCCCCTCTACATATTTTACGCCATAGTGTTTAGCATATTCTTCTATTCTACTACGACGTTTATTTTTTAATTCAAATACAAAAGCTAATTTTTCAGCAGTAATACCTTCAGGGTCATAGATATATCCATTACTATCAGAAAGAGTTACTGCTTTTCCTCCCAATTCATTTATTTTTTGTACAGTATATTGAGCTACATTCCCACTTCCAGATACAAGGCATGTTTTGCCTACTAAGTTCTGGATACCTTTTTCTTTAAGCATTTCCATCAAAAAATATAGATTGCCATAACCGGTGGCTTCAGGACGAATGAGAGAACCCCCATAAGAAAGCCCTTTTCCTGTCAGTACACCCGTATTTTCTAGAGCTAATTTTTTATACATACCATACAAATAACCAATTTCTCTTGAGCCTACACCTATATCGCCAGCAGGTATATCGGTTACAGGACCTATATGCCGCCAAAGTTCCAGCATAAAAGATTGGCAGAAGCGCATTACTTCATTGTCTGACTTGCCCTGTGGATTAAAATTAGAACCTCCTTTAGCTCCACCCATAGGAAGAGTGGTAAGTGCATTTTTAAAAACTTGTTCAAAGCCCAAAAATTTTAATATAGAAAGATTCACGGATTTATGAAAGCGTAATCCTCCTTTATATGGACCTATAGCATTATTAAACTGTACACGATAACCTATATTTACTTGAATCTCTCCTTTATCATCTACCCAAAACACCTTAAAAGTAAAGATACGATCTGGTTCTACCAAGCGTTCAATAATTTTGGCTTGCTCAAATTCAGGGTGCTTGTTATATTCTTCTTCTATAGAATGAAGAATTTCGCTTGCGGCTTGTAAAAATTCACTTTCTCCTGGATGTTTTTCCTTTAGGTCATTTAATACGTGTTCAGCTTTCATACTAAGTATATTTTTAAAGTGGTTACAAGTTTTTTAATTAACACAAAGATAGAAACAAATTTTATTCCTTCTATTTATTTTTCCAATATATACTTCTATTTAAATAATTATAGATAATCATTAAATTCAAAAAGGAGGTTTCTACTTTTTCTTGTTGTTTGTTTTAGTACTCCAATTGTCACAAAATCGTTAACCAAATCATTGGCAGTTTTATAACTTTGGGTTATCATTGTACCTGTTTTACATGAATAATTGGGTTTATAAATAAATTAACATTGGTTACTAATATAGAATAAGAATTGAGTTCTCCCAATTTTATGGCTGCTTTTTTTATCAGTGTATTGATTACAGGATATTCCTACACCCATTCTTTGTTAATGAAAGTGGGCATAAAAAAAGCATATCTATTGGCGTGTTGTATTTGCCTGCCAGCTGTGTATTTTTCAAGTTTCATTTTAGTTTATTTCAATTGTAGCAAAGTAACATAAAGTAATTTATATGTTACTTTAAAATATACTATTAAGGGGTCTTTTCTACTTCAAAATCTTTCTTATTTTGTTGGCTTGATTGATATAGTCATTGAGGGATTCTCGGTCTTCATTTTCTATATGTTGCTTTATTTTTTGTAGTTGGAGAATATGTTCGTTGAGTACCTCCAATACATTTTTTTTGTTTTGAAGAAATATGGGTGTCCACATATTCATATCACTTTTAGCAAGCCTTACAGTACTTTCAAAACCTGCACTGGCAAGTTCAAAAATAGTATCTTCTTGTTTTTCTTTTTCCAATACGGTAT
Organism: Chitinophagaceae bacterium; assembly: GCA_051647125.1. Classification (GTDB taxonomy): domain Bacteria; phylum Bacteroidota; class Bacteroidia; order Chitinophagales; family Chitinophagaceae; genus JBOFDP01. The sequence goes on from JBOFDP010000007.1 coordinate 7,159, forward strand.
TGGCTAAAGCAAAGGAAGTAATATGAGAAATATGACTCACATAAGCCGTGTGCATATCATGATCTTTGCCATTCATCAATACCATATTCATACCCAATATTTCAAAAATATGTTGCACTTTTAGGAGCGATTCTGGATTGCTTTTTTCGCTATCACACAAAATACATACTTTGCCTGTAAAAGCATTTTCCATAGCTGCTGTAGGACCGCTATATTCCGTACCCCACATAGGATGACAAGCTACAAAATTTTCTCTATGTGGGTGGTCTTTTATCTTTTCACAAATATCGGTTTTGGTAGAACCCATATCTATAATAATTTGTGAGGGCTTTACTTTATCCAGCATTGGTGGTAGGGTTTCCAAAATCGCATTTACAGGTATAGACAATACGATGAGGTCTGCTCTTTCCAAAGCATTTTCCAAAGGCATAATTTCATCTACTAAATTTAACTCTTGAGCAATTTTAGAATGCTCCGAATTATTATCTACACCAATGATATGGGTAGCAATATTTTTTTTTCTGCAACAAAGAGCAAACGAACCACCTATAAGCCCAATACCGACTACGGCAATAGTGTATACAATGTTGGTATTAAAAGAACGAGAATTGTTATTCATAATGCATCTATTAACAAAGATTACTTTGGATAAAATTATTTTTTTATTATGACCATAACATCTCCATTTGTATTTCTTCTGGTTTAATAGATGGAGTATGATGGATATACAAATTATCGGTATCAAAATTACAAATCAATGACTCTACTATAGCTCGTCTATTTTGAATATTCCCTCCATTGTGATAAAAGTGATTTTTAGCAATAATATTAAATTTATGCCAATATTTAGGTATCATCTCATTTTGTCTAAATTCATTGTGGTGCCAAGTAGAAAGAATAAATTTTGCTTTTGTTTCATTTAACAAGTTAAACAAAAGAATTTCATCATTTTCTTTCCATCCATTGTAATAATCAACATATCTTCCATAATATGGGGGGCCGCAATAAATAATATCATTCTCGGTAGCCACAGGAATAACATCAGAAAATGATTTGTTATCAAAATGCCCAAAAGGGTGGGGTTGAATAATATGTGATATGCTAGCTACTTGATTGTATATTTTAGTGATATATGCTTGTTGAAATCTATTAGGTTTTTTGCAAAAAGGAATGTTCCAATTTCCTTTACTTCCAAATCGCATCATTCCATTAAATCCCGCAGGAGAAAGAAAAATAAAATCATAGGGAGAAAAGTCACCACTATTAAATCTATTACGTACCTTTAAGTAATGAGCATATCCACTGTTTTCAGCTTTGCTTAATAATACGATTTCTTGTTGTAGATATTTTTTTATTAATTTTGCTGTAATTAATTTATCTTGAATACCTTTATAAAAATTAATGATATGAGGATTGGTATCGTTAAGTATGGCTTCTTGGTAACCTGAGTTGAAAGGCACTACTACTGTTCCTAAAAAGGGCTCTATCCATTTTCCTTTTACTTGTGGGACAAGTTGCATAATGGAGGGTACTAATTTGATTTTTATGCCTTGACTTTTTATGGGAGGAATAATGATTTTCATTTTTCTTTTTGACTTAAAGTTTTACAAGTAATTTTATTCAACAAATCTATTCTTCCTTTAAACTCTAAAAAATCTTTCAGTGTAGTAATTTTTATAATTTTCCCATTTTTTATCATGGTAGTAATGCCATAATTTATCCAATATTCGTCAAACCATTCTTCCCCTAATTGACTGAAAAATACCATTTCCATTTTTTAAATCATTAATATCAATAATAGGACCAATATTAGCTGTATTACCAGAACCTTTTTTATCACTTGCAATTTTCCATTTTTCATTGCTAAAAAATTCAAAATCTTTAATAACTGATGTAATTGATTTAAGGTTTTTAATAGATGTAATTTCCTTCTCTCCAAGTATTGTATTAGGTGCTTCATTTTTTTCCTGAATATCTTTTACTCGGAATATTTTTGTTTCTGAAAATTTGTCTAAAATATCGGTTCTTGTATAAATTATACCTAAACAAAAACGTGCGATATATTGGTTATAAGGGAATTTTATATTTTTATCTTTGTCTCGTTCTTGAAAATATCTTCCATGACTACCCAATGTAAAACCAGCAGTTTGATTATTCCATCTAAATATAGTTTTAATATCAACAGCAAATTTTATATGCTCATTTTTTTCATGTATAAAAGTTAAATCAGGATACCAATTTTTTTTTTCTGCAAGAATAATTTTGTAGCCAATATTTTTTGCAAATTCTAATATTTGAGGAAAAGTATGTATTTCAAGAATTTTAGAAACTATTTTTGTATCGGAAGAGATAGTATAAATATTTTTATAAACATCAATAAATCCTTTGATAGAAGAATCCCCATTATCTGTTGAAACATATTTTGTAAGCTTATCAACAAATTTATCAAGTTCTATTTTAAAATCTGATTTATATTTATTTTGCTCTTTCAAATTCATACATGCAACATTACAAATAAAATAATGATAATAATCTTTTTTTATTTCCATTTCAAGTAATAATTGAGCAGTGCATTGGTAGAGCTATCGTGATTGGTAATAGGCGGTGTGGTATTCATATCTTTAAGAATATTATTAGCCAATTTTTTCCCAAGTTCTACGCCCCATTGGTCATAGCTATAAATATTCCAAATAACACCTTCAGCAAAAATACGATGTTCATAAAGAGCAATCAATTGCCCCAGATTAAACGGATTTAAAGCCTCTTTAAATAAGAACATATTACTAGGTCTATTGCCTTCAAATTGTTTGAAGGGAGCAAGTTGTTTTATTTGTTCTTTGGTTTTTGATTCTTGCTTCAATTCTTGTTCTGCTTCTTGCAACGATTTTCCTTTCATAAAAGCCTCTGCTTGTGCAATACAGTTGGCTATAAAAATTTGTTGATGTTCTTTATATGGATGATTGACTTTTGTATAGGCGATAAAATCTATAGGCACAAGGGTAGTTCCTTGATGAAGAAGTTGGTAAAAGGCATGTTGTCCGTTAGTGCCGGGTTCGCCCCATATGATAGGTGAAGTAGCATAGGTAACTTTTTCGCCATTACGGTCTATAAATTTCCCATTGCTTTCCATAATACCTTGTTGCAAATATGCTGGGAATCGATGTAGGTATTGAGCATAGGGTAATATAGCTTGTGTAGTAGCTTCATAAAAATCGGCATACCAAATATTGAGTAATGCCATAATAACGGGAATATTTTTTTCTAAAGGAGTATTAACAAAATGATGGTCTGCCCATTCGCCCCCTTTTAGTAATTGTTCAAAATTGTCATATCCTATGGTGAGGGCAATAGATAATCCGATGCTACTCCAGAGTGAAAAACGACCACCTACCCAATCCCAAAACTCAAATATATTCTTACTATCAATCCCAAATTTTTGTACTTCTTTTTGGTTGGTACTTAAAGCTAAAAAATGAAGAGCTACAAATTTTTTTTCTTTAGCATATTCCAAAAACCACCCTCTGGCAACATGTGCATTTGCCATAGTTTCTTGAGTAGTAAAAGTTTTAGAGGCAATCAGAAAAAGTGTCTCTTCGGGGTTTACTTTTTTCAATACTTCATATATATGAGCGCCGTCTACATTAGAAATAAAATAAGTTTCTATACCTTTAATATGATAAGGCTTCAGCGCCTCACAAACCATTACAGGACCCAAATCACTACCTCCGATACCTATGTTTACAATGTATTTTAATGGCTTTCCTGTATATCCTTTGTGTGTGGTATAGAAGGAGTTACAAAATTGTTTTATTTTTTCTCTATATTCCTTTACCAAAGGCATTACGCTTTTGCTTTCATAAAAATAATCTTGGTTGAAACTGCGTAAGGCAATATGTAAGACAGCTCTATTTTCAGTTGCATTTATGGACTGTCCGAATAGCATGGATTGCATAGCTTTAGCAAGCTCACATTCTTGGGCTAGGTTTATAAGAGTATCAAAAATTTCTTTTGTAATTCTATTTTTTGAATAGTCAAATAAAAAATTTTCTTGCTGTATACTATAAGATAAAAAACGTTTTTTATCTTCTTCAAAAAGTTGGTTAAGTTGTAAATTTTTAGTTTGGTTAAATAAAGATTGTAGTTTTTTCCAAGCCTTGGTTGTTGTTGGGTTTATTGTAGGGAGCATAATAATCTAATAAAATTTACTACAAAGGTAAAAATGTTTTTAAAAAAAATAATGTATAGTTTTGAAAATTTATTTTTATTTTTATTTCAAATTATGCATAAAACAGTTTTTCCCAGATACTTTTTTTCTATCGTATTAGGCATTTTTTTAGGATATAGTTGCACTATTAAAAACCCGCTCTCTGTTAGAGATACGGCATTTTTTTTTTCAAAAGCATTATTCCAAGGAAATAACAAAATAGTGAAGCTTCTTCTACTCCCCAATGAGGATAATAAAAAACTATATACCCAATGGGAAAAATGGTATCGTGTGTTAGATCACGATACTAAGCAACAACTTTTTTTGAGAACTCAATCTATCTTTGAAATTGTAAATACTGATATTTTGAAGGTAGATTCTTTAGTCATCGTACAAGTAAAATTTGATATTCCTAATACGCCCAACAATGTTTTAAAAATGGTGTATTATAACAAACAATGGCTTGTAGATTGGGCATATTCTGAGAGTGGTAATTTTTAACCTGCTTATCTCTTTGGGTATTCATGTTCTGATGTGGTAGGTTTTACAAGCAAAGACAAAATAAGGTAGCCCAAGAACACAATAGACATAGCAAAGAAATTAATATCGGTAACGGAGATTATAGACAATAATATAAAGCTTATAATACCTATAATTATCAACAAATACATAGCCCAGGATTTTTTTATATTACGCCATTCTGCAACTTTTAGGCTCATCATCGGGTATTTAGAGACCACAAAATAAGACAAGATAAAAATAACAAGATACAGCATAAAAGGATTGTATACCCATTGAAAAATACTTACAGGCAAATAGGTAGCCCAAGGCAATCCTGCAATACATAGCCCTGCCGCTGGTGAGGGCATGCCTTTAAATATCTTACTTTGAGAATTATCAATATTAAATTTTGCTAATCGATAAGCTATAGCACAAGGAAAAATAAGAACAGGCAAAAATAATATAAGTGGTGTATGCAGATAATGGGTAGCAAAAGAAATTTTTATCATTTTATATAACAAAATTCCCGGAGCTACCCCAAAGCTCACCATATCGCTTAAGGAATCTAACTCTTTGCCTAATAGAGAGGTGGATTTCAGCACCCTTGCTATTAGACCATCAAATACATCTACCACCCCTGCCAACAGTACAAAAATAGTACCCAAAATAATAGGTGCAGAAAAAAACCTTACTTCTAAAGAGTTTGTTTCTTCATTAAAAAACAATACTCGTTGTTCATCTCCTAAAAAGCAAATAATAGCAAAAAACCCCAATACTAAATTAAGGAGTGTGAACAGGTTGGGAATCAACTTTTTTATCATGAAAGCATTATTTTTTTTTCATCAAATGTTCTATTTCTTCAGTAGTGATGGGGATATCTTTCATCAAATCTATATTGCCACTTTTGGTAAGGTAAATATTGTTTTCTATACGAATACCTATTTTTTCTTCTTTTATATAAATACCTGGTTCTACCGTCAGTATCATACCTTCTTGTAGGGGTGTAAGCATGGGTCCAAAATCATGCACATCAATACCTAAGTGGTGAGAAATGCCATGATACAGATACCTCCTATAAGCAGGGTTTTGTGGATCTTGATTTTTTACATCGGTATCTTGGAGCAAGCCAATTTTTATAAATTGTTTGCTAGCCTCTATGCCAATTTTTTCATGGTATTCGCTAATAGTAATACCTGGTTTTAAGCAAGTTTTACAAAAATTGTGAATCCACAAGCAGGCATCATATACTTCTTTTTGTCGCTTGGTAAATTTCCCATTTATGGGAACAGTACGCGTAAGGTCGGCACAATAATAACTGTATTGAGCACCAAAATCCATCAATATCAATTCGCCAGATTTGCAAGATTTGTTATTTTCTATATAATGCAAAATACAAGCACTTTCCCCACTAGCAATAATGCTATCATAAGCCGGTCGGCTTGATTTTTGGCGTAAGAAAGAACGATATATTTCTGCCTCTATTTCATATTCTAAAACATCAGGTTTTATAAATTGTAAGAGGTCTATAAACGTATTTTTTGTAATATCTATAGCTTTTTGGATAAGGGCAACCTCTTCCTTAGTTTTTACGCTACGTAAAAACCTCATAATTTTGGCCGCTCGTTCGTACTGATGTAAAGGATATTGCTGTTGTATTTTTTCTATAAATAGATATTCTGCCGTAGGTATAAAATTCCCTTTGCGGTCATTTTCATTACTGTCCAAATATATGGTGTCGGCATGATGTATACAAAGTTGTAACAAACCTGCCAATTGATCTATAAAAACAACAGTCTCTACGCCACTAATTTTTTGTGCTTCGTCTTTGGTAAGGCGATGCCCATCCCATTTTTCTTTCTCCTCATTAGGACGTATGATAGCCAATATTTGCGTATACTTTTTTTGCAGATTATCAGGGTATAAGATTATAATAGTTTCCTCTTGCTCTATCCCCGTAAGCCAAAATAAATCACTATTCTGAGAAAAAGGATAAGTTCTATCCCCATTAGCTAATACTTCTTGATTGGAACAAAAAATAGCAATACTATTTTTTTTCATCGCTTGCATAAAGCGACCTCTATTTTTTGAAAATAGGGTGGGATTTCTTTCAAAATATTTCATGTATTTTTAAACCAATTTATGCCTCAAAGTTAATGTATTTTCCTTTATCTCTGAAAATTTTATTAAAATCCTTCACATCTCTCCAAACACCCCTTTTTTATGCCTATGCAATAGGAAGCAAATCCAATTATTTAAGAAAAGTATTGTATTTTTTTGTAGCCTCTTTTATCTTGGCATCGATGTCTACAAGGTTTTTTTAACTTCTTCCAAATCAATTATTTCCTCCTCTTTTTCTATGAATTTATCAGATTATGCTTTATAGAAAAGTACTCGATTATAGTAATCTCGAAATTTTTCAATGAATTTAGAATTGACAATTTTCGTTGTGAATATAACTATATCTGTTTTGTTAATTTAAAATCCCAGTTTATATCAGCATCTCCATGGTTGTATGAGGCTTTTATATGTGCTTCAAATAGCTTATTTTTATTAAATCATAATATTTGAGAACAACTAAGAACCTAATGTATTTAATAGAAAGTGTAATAAAGCCAATAAATTTATGTGGATACCGTTATAAAAATGCAATAGTCTCGATTTTGTCTGACAGAAGGAACACTACTGATTATGGACAAGAAGTACAATTATTTACTTGATTATTTGATCGTTTTAGTGTCGCAACAGCAGCAAATGGACAATCTGGATTATACTCATTATCAGATTCTTTGATGATTAATCGGTTGAATTTTGTATCAAATCTGAAAGTAAGCCAACATTTTCATTATAGATATACTCCAAAATAGCAAATATAGCGCATTGGCAACTTGTATCACCATTATATGCAAAAAATACACATCACACGAATTTGCTACAATAGTCACATATCTATTATTGACAACTATGTTTAATCTATCATAAGTCATGTGGTTTTCAGTTTTACTTATAAATAAAAGACTAATGAACATACATATAATAGAGGTTAATACTATTCTTTTTCCCATAATCGTACATTATAGAGTTGTTAATAAATTTACAGAATCAGCTTGATTTCCTTCTAGTAATATAATCCGATCATCTTTATTTATGCCTACAACAAAACCCACATGAGAATAATTCATTGCTGTGATATACACCATATGTAGGTTTTAACTGCATTCCAAACTCCTTCCATAAGGCAACTGACGCATTATCGGTACCAGCAATTCCAACCTGAATTAAACAACCAGTTGGCAAAACTTGAAAACCAAGGCGTTTTGTCATTTTTAAACTTGCCTGATATTGTATTATAACATTGAATAATTCCTGGGGTGAGGTTTTTCTTCTCATTTTCCCTTTTAGAGATAATATTTAATTTTCTGTTAGACAATCTAATACCTCTTGGTATGGATATGCTTGGGGGTACAAAGAAATAACTTTTTTTATAACTTCCTCTGTAATAGCATCTGGACAAGATGCTCCACTAGCAATCATAATTTTAATATCCGAAATCTGTTTGGGTAGAAAATTTTCTTTTGTCTTAAATTGTTTTCTTTTTAAATCATAATAACGAATAGCCTTAGAAGAAAAAATATCATCCGCCGAAATAATAAAATATGTAGGTACATGCTCTTCACAAAGCTCTACTAAATGCGAAGTATTTGAAGAGTTATAACCACCAACAACAATAGCAATATTAGGATTTTCTTCAAAAACATTAATAAGTGATTGTTGATTATCATTTGTGGCATAACACAGCGTATCTCGAGTATCCGCAAAATGATTTTTTACCGTATTACTTTGCAAATCATATTTATTAATAATAGCCACTTTTAACATATTTGCTATTTTCTTAGTTTCTGTAGCTAACATGGTTGTTTGATTAATTACGGCAAGTCTATCAAGACTGGTATAGTAGTTAAAGTTACTTGAATATTGACCTTGGAAATCTTTTTCAAAAAATTGGAAATCTTTTTTTCCTTCTATATACTCTTTCAATATTTCTGCCTGTAATAGATCTTTTATTATCAGACATGGGGCATATTGACTAGCATGAGAATATGTAGATCTAGTTTCTTCATGATTTATTTTTCCATGAATAATAATAGTATAGTTTTTTTCTGCTACACTTTTTGCTCGTTTCCAAACTCGTTCTACAAAAGGACATGTTGTATTATATAAAGTAACTCCAATATCAAGCAATATTTTCTCTATTTCCACAGGAATACCAAATGCAGGAATAAGTACAATATCTTTAGGTGAAAGTAAAGAAAAAGGAATAAGTTGATTTCCTTGTGTATCCATCAAGAACTGAATACCTTTATCTTGAAGTTCTTTATTTACAATTGGGTTATGAATCATTTCACTTAAAAGATATATTTTCTTATTTGGATTTTCTGCTACTATTTTAAATACTATCTCAATAGCATTAGCAACTCCAAAACAAAGACCAAAATGTCGAGGCAAAAGAATTTTCACCATACCAAAATCTATACAGGTAGGAGAATAATCTTTTTTAAAAAAATCTTCTTTTTCTCTTTTTCTTTTTATAGCTTGTATAAGTGGACTTTTATAGTTCTCTGGAATATCAAAATGACGCATAAATAAATTACAAAGGTAATATTTTATAAATAACTATCTTTCTACAAAAAATAAAATTGTATCTTGATAAGTATCTATAGGAAGAAAAATAACTTTCTCTGGAATAAGAATAGGTTTTTTAGATAGATTTTTTACAGAAAATTGATACACAACATCCATAGATTTAATTTTTAATTTAAATAACTTTTTATTAGAACCAACAAAATAATTTATTGGATTTAATAATAAACTATCTGCATAGCCAATACCTTTTTTTATAAATATTGTTTTTTCTAAATATTGTCCTTCTAAACTTTTCCTTTCTTCTTGTATAAAATAGATATATATCAAACTTACCAACATAATTACTATTAGAAAAAGAGATTGATACATCCAAAATTTATCTATTGGAATTTGCTGTCTATTTTTCCTAAAAACAAGATATTTCAAAACAAAAATACCGACAAATAGAAAACCCAATAACACAAAAATACCTTTTTCTATACCCGGTATATCACTATAGTTTAATGATTGTGTATTTTTCTGTACAAAAAAAACAACTGTAATACCAACTAAAAATAAACTGAGAAAAAGTATAGGAATAGGTTTTTTTTTATCTTTAAGTTGAAAATATTGGATAACTACAACAAACAACAAGACAATAAAAACAATATATAAACCAATTATCATGCAGCTACAATGTGCCTCTTAGTAGAAATAGTACAAACAACTCTTGTAATATTTTATATTTCCCACTATACTAGCTTTTTAAAATCACACTTTCCTTGAAAAAAGGATGATTAGCGGGCACAAGATTATGCCTTTCCAAAGCCTTTCCAATACAATACATCAGCAATCCTATAAAGCCTACCAACAAGCCCAAATCATACCAAGCAAATCTATTACCCATATTGACAGGAGCTATAGAAGGGAATATTAAAATATAGAAATCTAACCAATGTCCTAAAATAATAATGAAAGAAACAATTGTCAATATTGTATATTTTCTTTTAGAATCTCTTGTCATCAACATAAAGAAAGGAAATATAAAGTTGATAATAAAATTGAGATAAAATAAAATACCATAAACACCTTCTAAACGATGACGAAAATAAATCGTTTCTTCAGGCATATCAGCATACCAAATTAACATATATTGAGAATACCAAAAATATGCCCAAAGGAAAGAAAATCCAAAGATAAATTTTCCTAAATCATGCATATGTTCATGAGTAGCCAGTTTTAAGGTATTTTGTTTTTTTAGATAAATTACATAAATAGCTATCAAGGCAAAACCTGCAGTTAATGAACTAATCAAGACATACCAACTATACAAAGTAGAATACCACATCTCAGTAATACTCATAAGCCACATCCAGATTAAAGAAGACCCTACTGTAAGTCCAAAAAACACAACAAACAAGGCTGCTAATATGGTAGAATTAAAAATATATTTTTTTCTTTGCTCTACTGTTTCTATTGGTTGTGCATCTAATATATACGAATGTTTCCTTATTTTATAACCTAAGCATGACCATACCAAAATAGCCAATCCACTCCATATTAGAAAATTAGTAGGATTTAAAAAAATAGCTTTAGTATGGAGAAGAGGAGGAGAATGTAAAGCCTCTGCACTAAGCCATTGATAGATATCTGTCTGAGAAGTAAAAATAACCCCCAACAAAATAACAAAAGTAAGAACCCCTAAAACAGGAACAACCGCAGCTATAGCCTCAGGCACTCGACGAATTACCGTAATCCATCCGCCCATGGCTAATGAAGCCATACACAAAATGAGCATGGAGGAAATTACTACCAACAAAGCAAACATACTATTATGCATTAATCCTGCCCAAAAAATAGCTGATTGATTTTTATCGCCCATGCCATATACAAAAAATCCTAGTACCAAACATACCACTCCTATAAATCCTGCAATTAAAGAGATTTGTTTATATCTTGGTGTTCTTATAAATTTTTCTTGAAGTACTTCCATTTTATTAGAATAAATTTATTGTTTAAAAATAATTATTGTTGCTTTGCTTTTATATAATCTACTATCATCCATGATTGTTGAGGAGTAAGTTGTGAAGCATGACTACCCATAATACTTCTACCACCATAAAGAATTGCAAAATAAATAGAACCTGCATATTTTGCTCCTATGGGAGCAAAATCTCCTACCAATGCTGCTGGTTTGACAATATAAGGACCATTACCATCGTTATATAAAGGACCATTACCGTCTAACTTTGTACCATGGCATATACCACAATATATCATATACAACCTTTCCGCTTCTTTCTTTTCTACACCAGTAAGCTTAGGTATTGGACTTACAACTTTCATAGAAGCATTATATCCTTCTATAGTATTAGGATAAGGAAAATTAAGAAGATCCAAATCTTGATTTACAGCAATTGTTCCTACAGGGCGATTATCTCCAATTTTTTCTCTATAAAAATTTTTACCTGTATTGGTTTGATAAGGTATACTACTTGCCATATCTGGAATATAACTATCGCGAGGGATACGATGATCTGTATTACAAGAATACCCAAACATCATCATCACCATCAAAAAAAATAATCTATTATATGTTTTCATACTTAGTAGTTTAACCTTTTTATTGAATAATTTCTTTTCCTTTTTCCTTATACAGTGGACATTCGGTACCATAAAAACCAAACCACCAATCTTTTTCTACAATTTGCGTATTTATTTCCTCTGCTCCCACTTTTTGCATCAAATCTATAAGTTGATTTTCTTCACTGCTTTCTTTATATTTGAGTACTATTACAAATCTATCATCTGTAGCTTGTGGGTGAAAATGGTGCGTCTTCACAAAAGGTCCCAACTTACACCAATAACAAAATGTAAAAACTAATCCTGTACAAGTAAGCAAAATAACCACTTCAAATACAATAGGAATAAAAGCAAGTAAAGGAAAAAAAGATTTCCCTCCATATACAATAGGCCAGTCTATTGCTAATACCCAATACATAAAACTTAAAATAGCTATAAAAAAAGTAATGCCGTATACAAATCCTAGAGTGTGTAGTTTTGATTCTTTGTATCCCAAAGATTGTTCCAATCCATGCACAGGAAAAGGAGTGTATACATTGTCTATATTGACATTATTTTGTTTTATGGTTTTAATTGCCTCAAACAATATTTTTTCCTCTTTAAAAGAACCTACTACAAATTTTTTTCTAGCCATAGTTAGTTAATTTTATACGTGATGTTTTATATTTTCTACAAATTCTGTAGGTTTTTCTGTTTCTATCGTGATCATTTTTTCTTTAAAATTATCACCACTATTTTTTAGCATTGCTTTAATTTCAAAAGCTGAAAGCACAGGAAAACATTTTATAAATAAAAGAAAACAGATAAAGAATAATCCAAATGTACCTAAATAAAATCCAATTTCTTGCCAGGAAGGTGTATAATAAATACTCCAACTAGAAGGTAAATAATCTCTATACAAAGAGGTAACAATAATCACAAACCGCTCAAACCACATACCCCAGTTTACAAAAATACATACGATGATAGTAATATAAATATTACGTCTTAGTTTTTTAAACCAAAACAATTGAGGAAAAACTACATTACAGAAAATCATACCAAAAAAGCTCCACCCATAAGGACTATTCCAATTCATCCGTGTATTAAAAAACACAAAGTGTTCGTATTCAGATCCAGAATACCAAGCAACAAAGGTTTCTGTAATATATATACAGGTTACGATAGCACCTATCAGCAAAATAATTTTATTCATTGCCTCTAAATGACCTATAGTAATATAATCTTTCAAGTTCAGAGAAGATCTGGTAAGTATCAATAATAACTGTGCCATGGCAAATCCACAAAATAAAGCTCCTGAGAGAAAATAAGGAGGAAATATGGTAGCATGCCAACCAGGAATTACTGAAGTAGCAAAGTCAAACGATACTATAGAACATACAGATACCACTAAAGGAACACCTATTCCTGCAAGTATCAAAGTAAGTGCCTCATGAGTTTGCCATTGTTTTGCGGAACCTGTCCATCCAAATGACAATACACCATAAAGGAATTTTCTAATTTTAATTTTAGCCCTATCTCTTACTGTTGAAAAATCTGGTATTAATCCAGAATACCAAAACAATAAAGATACGGTAAGATATGTTGTAATAGCAAAAACATCCCACAATAAAGGAGAAGAAAAGTTGGGCCATAAAGGTCCTCTTGTATTAGGATATGGAAATACAGCAAACATATCCCAAGGTCTACCCATATGAAAGACAGGATAAAAACCTGCACACATAATGGCAAAAATAGTCATTGCCTCAGAGGCTCTACTTACGCCCGTGCGCCACCCTTGACGAAACAATAATAAGGCTGATGAAATCAACGTACCCGCATGTCCTATACCTACCCACCACACAAAACCTATAATATCCCAACCCCAACCAATTGTTTTATTCAAATTCCATTCACCTATACCATATACTACTACCCTATATGTACAATAAACACCCCACAACAATAGCGCTATAGAAATACCCATACCTACATACCAAACTCGTGTAGGTTTGCCTTCTAGAGGTTTACAAACATCTTCCGTTATTTGGTGATAAGTTTTATTACCCTCAATTAAAGGTTCTCTAACTTGTGATTCGTAATTAATATGCATATTACAATTTTAAATTATACAATTTATTTTTGTGCCTCGTGCTTAGATTCTTCCAAATCAGTATTTCTCACTTTTGCCAAATAGTTTACATTAGGTAATACATGTATTTGCTCTAATACATAATAACTTCGTTTATCCGATCGTTGTTTTACCACATCACTTTCCTTGTTCAACACATTGCCAAAAGAAATAGCTTCAGTAGGACAAGCCTGCATACAAGCCGTAGGTACATCAGCATCAACAAGCTCTCTGTTCTCTGATTTTGCCTTTAGTTTCCCTGCTTGTAGACGTTGCGTACACATAGAACATTTTTCTATTACTCCTCGTGAGCGAACTGTAACATCAGGATTTAAAACCATTCTTGTCAAATCATCATTCATCATCAAAACCACATCATCCACAATTCCTTTTTGATTATCATTAAAATAATCTGCTCCTGTATAGTTTCTCCAATTAAATCTTCTCACTTTATAGGGGCAGTTATTGGCACAATATCGAGTTCCAACACAACGATTATATGACATCTGGTTAAGCCCTTCATTACTATGATTAGTAGCAGATACAGGACATACATTTTCACATGGTGCATTATTACAATGCTGACACATCATAGGCTGAAAAACCACATGTGGATTTTCAACATCTCCTCCAAAATACCTATCTATTCGAAGCCAATGCATATCATGATACTTTGATACCTCCTCCTTTCCTACAATAGGCACATTATTTTCTACCATACAACTAATTGTACAAGCACCACAACCTATACATGCATTCATATCAATAGACATTCCCCAATGTATACCACTCTTCTCAGCATGTCCCTTGTATAAAGTAGCTTCTTTTCTATAAGAACCTCCTTTTTGTGCAAACTCTTCTGTAAGTTCTTTGTGTAGTTCTTGAAAAATTTCAGGTTCTTTTTGATATTCTTGCAATGTCGCTTCCTGGACTATAGAAGACCTATCTTCAGCAGTAAGATGTGTTTGAGTTTGTGCAATTATATATTTTTTATCTATTTTCTCTACAGACACATTTGTTTGATAATATTGAATATCACCTTCTTTGATTGGAATATAAGGAAATACATTCACACCATTGTTTTTTACAGCTTCTCCTATTTCTGGAGTTCGCCCATATCCCAAAGCAATAGCAATAGTATTATCTTCCATTCCTGGAATTACCAATACGGGAATATCAAAATTTTTACCTGTTATTTTGATGTTAATCATCGGTTTTTCAGGATATACTTCATAGTAATCAGCATCTTTGGGTTGTTTTAAATCTATGCCTAATACATTTTTAGCAAAGGCATAAGACACCATTGCGTAATTGTCCCAAGTAGCTTTGGTAATAGGATCTGGCATTTCTTGCAACCAAGGGTTAGAGGCTTGTTCTCCATTTCTTATTGCCACATTTTGGTAAAAAACAATTTCATATGGAAAATCAAACTTTGATAATACTGTAGGAGATTTTACTGATGCTCTGCATGCTATATTAAGGGGTGTAGAAAGTGGCTTTTCTATTACAAATCCTTTCTGTAATGCTTTTTTATAAGCTAGCTCTCCGGTTAGTCTTTCTATCCAAAATTTTTTAAAAAAATCACTATATAAAGTCTGATTACTACTCCATACCAATAAAGATTCTAACCAACTTCTATTTTTAAAAAGAGGAACTATCATAGGTTGTATAAACAATACAGTACCTTTTATAGGTTGCACATCTCCCCATGATTCTAAATAGTTTAAATCAGGTACTACAACATCACAAAGTTGTGTAGTTTCATCATTCTTATTATTCAAAGAAATTTTTAATGGAACCTTGCTAAAAGCCTGTTTTAAAACTTTTGATTTAGGATATGTATACATAGGATTTACACCCTGTATAATAATAGCCCCTACTTGCCCTGTATTCATTTGATCTATTAAACGTTCAAATTCTTCATCATTGGCATCAAAAGAAACAAGGGGATTTGTAAGGTCTATTGTACTACCCACATTTCTCAAAAAACTATTTATAACATTAATCGTATTTTGTATACCTCTATTATTACTACCACATACCACTAAAGATTGTCCTTCATTTTCTAACAATTGCTCTGCCGTATGCTCTATTGCTTGTTTTAATTTTTTTTCTTTTATATTGATGGGTAAGCCTTTGAGTGCATTGTATAAAGCAAAAACTATTTGAGATAATTGTGAAGGGCGGTGAACAAACCTCTCATCAGCATTAGCTCCAGAAATAGACATATAACTTTCGAACTGAATATGCTTACTCATTTGCCCCTCTTTGAGTTTTCTGTTTTTAACATATTGAGCACTAAAACGCGTAGGAGTTATCCAAGATCCTAAAAAATCAGCTCCGAAACTAACGATGACTTTTGCTTTATCAAAGTTGTAATTTGCCAATTGAGAAATACCATAAGATTCCTTATTTGCTGTCAATAAACCATTGTAAGAAATAGGGTTATACGTTTGGTGTTTAACATTTTTGAATTTAGCTTTAAACTGATTGATTACCTCTATTCCTGTGATTGAAGTTATTGGAGCTGTAAGTAATACTATTGAACTTTTTGTATTTTGCAAGCTTGTTAGAATCTCCTCATCTATTTTTTCAAAAGAAACTTCTTTTCCTTTTTTAGTTGGATAAGCCAAACGATAAGTATCATACAAATCTAATACTGATGCCTGTGCTGATGCAGAAGTTTTCCCTAAAGAAAGAGGTGCTAATGTATTGGGCTCTATTTTTATCGGTCTTCCTTCTCTTACTTTTGCTATTACACTATATGCTTCTCCTTGGGAAACATAAGTAGTAGCAAAAAAATCTGCAATGCCAGGAGTATTATTTTGAACAGGTTGATTTAAAAAAGGAATAGCCTTATGTATTGGGGTTTCACAACTGGAAGCCACAATAGCTGCTGTGGTAGAAAAACCCATCATCTTCAAAAAATCTCTCCTAGAGGTTTTTCCAAAAAAACTTTCTGTTTTTGACAGAGGAAGTATTTCAGGAAATTCATTTTCTGATTGTTTAACAACTTCTGGTGATTTTGTAAACTCTCCAAAAGATTGCCAATGTTTTTGATTATTCTTGTTGCTCATATTTTAAATCTGATAATTAAATTAATAATGGCATTTTTGACAATCAATACCACCTACTTGTTCTGCAGTTACTTGTTTTATTTTCCCCGATTTTAAATCTTCATGTAGTTGTACAAATTGATCATAAAATTTATTCTCAAAATTTACTGCTGTTGTACGATGACAATTTACACACCACCCCATGGTAAGATTAGAAACCTGCTTTACTTCATTCATATTTTGTACATTACCATGACAGGTCTGACATTGCTGATCACCCACTTTTACATGTTGTTCATGGCTAAAATATACAAAGGCGGCCAAGTTGTGTACTCTTACCCACTCTATATTTTTTCCCTGTGCATTCATATCCAATAATTTTTTTATTTCCGCAGTACCATCTATTTTTTTCCCCTCCATATCAAAAAGATCAGGACCAATATATTCCTTAATTTGGTTATGGCAATTCATACACACATTCATAGAAGGTATGGTAGCTGATTTTTCTTTTTCTGCATTTCCATGACAATATAAACAGTTAATTTGATTAATACCAGCATGTACTTCATGACTAAAAAATATAGGTTGTTTGGGTTGATAATTTGTTTGTGTACCCAAATTGATAGCTGACGTAGCTATAACAATCCCCAAACTTAATATAAATACAATACTTACTAATGCTACAAATTTTTTAGAAAAATAAAAAGGGTATACACCAGGTTCTTCCCCCGCCTCTGCTCTTTTTATTTCTCTAATAATTTGGGTAGATTTTCCCCATATCAATAAAGCAATTGTTAAAACTGCAAATAAAGCATACAACAATCCTGGATTTATCATTGGGCGATGTTGTGTTTGTGCATTTACCAAAAGACTACATAAAAGTAATCCAACACTAAACAGTATTTTTTTTTGTTTAATCATATTCTCTTATTGATAGTGAAATGTACAATTTAAGCATACAAACATAATTAATTTTTTTGTTTTTTAAAAATTTTAATTTTTTTACTTCTCCTCAAGTTTTGTTTTGTAAAGATATTTCTTTTTTTTGGTTGTTTTTCTATAAAAAACAAACTTTAAAAAACAAAAAGTATATAAGGTTGTTGTTTTTGTACCTCAATAGACATTTTAAGAAATATACAGGATTTATTCTATAAAGGAAAGGGGGTATCTTTTTTGTGGAAAATGTTGTAAAATTGCATAAATTTCAAAGCCTTATCATGTCAATTTTAAAAAACTTATTTAAAAACAAGCCAAAAAGTAAAACTTCAAGCTTATTATATACCCGAATACACAAAAAAGAGAATAATTTTTGGACAAAAATTACTGGTTTATTTTCTAAAGAAAACGCCTCCTTATCAGAAGAAATTTTAGAAGAAATAGAAGAAATCCTTATTACTGCCGATATTGGTATGGAAACAACTTCAAAAATATTAGCACAAATAGAAAAAAAAGCCTCCTCTCTACAATCAGAAGAGGATTGGAAATATTTGTTACAAGAAGAACTTTTATCTATACTAAAACCCGTACAAGAAAAAAAAGCCACAATAAATATAATTCAAGATAAACCTTATATTATAATGGTAGTAGGCATCAATGGCTCTGGGAAAACTACCAGTATTGGGAAATTATCACAACAATTTAGAGAAAAAAAATATCAGGTTATGTTGGGAGCTGCTGATACTTTTCGTGCTGCTGCTATTGAGCAATTAAATATTTGGGCAGATCGTACAGGAGCTTCTATTGTAAAACGCCAACAAGGAGAAGATCCTTCAGCTGTAGCTTTCGATACTATACAAAGTGCTATTGCAAAAAACAAAGATATTGTACTTATAGACACTGCAGGAAGATTACACAATAAAACGCAACTTATGGAAGAACTCTCTAAAATGAAACGTGTTATTTCAAAAGCCAAAAACAATGCTCCAAACGAAATTCTTTTAGTGATAGATGGTAGTACAGGACAAAATGCTCTTGAACAAGTAAAACATTTTGCTCAGGCTACTCCTCTCTCTGGCATTATTCTTACAAAAATGGATGGTACCGCCAAAGGGGGTATTGTCTTTGCTATTGCAGATCAAACTAAAATTCCTATCCAATATATTGGGATAGGAGAACGTGTTAACGATTTAGTAGACTTTGATGCTGAAGATTTTGTAAAAAGTATTTTTGCCTAACCCAAAAAGGTTTTATTTTCAGCATCTCTTATTCCTTTTATAGCAAATTATAAACCCATAACGCATCATGGCAAATAGACTAAGAAAAAAAAATTCAGAAACAGAAAACAACCTATTAGATAAACCACAAAAAAATATTACTCGTCCAAAAGAGTCTTCTCTGAATACTTCCAAAAATACCTTCAAAGACGATAGAAAAAAAAAGCTTGCTGGTATTATTTACATATTAATTTCTTTGTTCTTATTTTTTGCTTTTAACTCCTATCTCTTTACTTGGAAAATAGATGCTGATAGAGTTTCTCAAGAAGGATTTAAATTTTTATTTACTGAAAACCTTCCTGCAGAAAATATTTTAGGTCGATGGGGTGCTTTTGCTTCTAATTTATTTATGTTTAGAGGTTTTGGCATAGGCTCCTATTTCCTCTGTGTTATATTCTTTATATCCGGTATTCGTTGTTTTAGTAAGAGAATACATTTTTCTTTGATAAAAAGAAATTTTTTCTATTTGTTGTCTATTGTATATATAGGGGTAGTTTTAGGGTTTTTATTCCAAAAGATGACTTTTCCTGTTGGTGGTTTATGTGGGCATTTTATTGCCTTGTCTATACAAAATGCAATAGGTGGTTTAGGATCTGTTTTAATTTATATCTTTATAGCTCTATTGATTGCCATGTTTAAATTTAATATTTCTTTAAATTTGCAGCTACCTAACTTTTTAACAAAGAAAATAAAAAACCAACATACCGACCAAAACATAGAAACAAGTTCTTCTAAAGAAAAAAATAATGTATTTATAAAAGAAGAAAATTTTAAAAATCCTTTTAGAGATACCAACGCCCCAGTTGCTTTATCCAATAATGAATTATCAAAAATAGAACTTATAGAAATAGAACTTAATGAAGAACTTAGTGAAGAAGATTTTTTACCTACTCTTCCCATTACTCCAGAAACCCCCACCGCCTTGGTCATAAATCCCATAGCTGAAGACACAGAAGAAAATATATCCCAAAATAATTTACCTACAGAAGAAAAAGATACTCTAGAACCCTTCCCTCCTTCTATAGAAATGACCGAAAAACAGGCCACGGAAGAAGAAACTGCATTAGAAGAAAAATCAGAACAGGATAATGATGCTGAAGAGTCTGACCCCTACTTATACTTAAAAAATTATAAATATCCCAGTATACAACTATTACAAGATTATGGTGATGATAAAATTGTACTTGATACTTCAGAATTAGAATCCAATAAAAACCAAATTATAGATACTTTAAAAAATTATTCTATTGCCATACAACGTATTTCTGCCACTGTAGGCCCCACCGTTACACTATATGAAATTATTCCTGCCGCAGGTGTTCGTATCTCAAAAATTAAAAACCTAGAAAATGATATTGCCCTTAGCTTAGCGGCTTTAGGTATTAGAATTATTGCTCCTATTCCAGGAAAAGGAACTATTGGCATTGAAGTACCCAATACCAAAAAACGCATTGTGAGCATGAAAACCTTGCTGAAATCTGAAAAATTTAAAAATAATAACTATGCTCTGCCTCTTGCTTTAGGAAAAAAAATAGATAATGAAAATTTTATTGTAGACCTTGCTTCAATGCCACATTTACTAATGGCAGGTGCTACAGGACAAGGTAAATCTGTAGGAATTAATGCTCTACTAATTTCTTTATTATTTAAAAAACATCCTTCTCAATTAAAATTTGTTTTGGTAGACCCTAAAAAGGTAGAACTTACATTATATAGAACCATAGAAAATCATTTCTTGGCAAAACTTCCTGGAGAGACTGAAGCCATTATTACAGATACTAAAAAGGTAATCCATACGCTAAACTCGCTCTGTATTGAAATGGATATGAGATATGATTTACTCAAAGATGCTGCTTGTAGAAATATTCGAGAATATAATGAAAAATATGCAGAAAGAAAATTGAATAAATCTAAAGGACATCAATTTCTTCCTTTTATTGTACTTGTAATAGATGAATTTGCTGACCTTATTATGACCGCCGGCAAAGAAGTAGAAACCCCCATAGCTAGACTAGCTCAACTTGCCAGAGCCGTAGGCATTCATTTAATTATAGCCACACAACGACCCTCTGTAAATATTATCACAGGAACCATTAAAGCCAATTTCCCTGCAAGGGTGGCGTTTAGAGTATCTTCAAAAATTGACTCTCGCACTATTTTAGACGCCGGAGGGGCAGACCAGCTCATAGGGAAAGGTGATTTATTAATTTCCTTTAATGGTGATTTAGTACGCCTGCAATGTGCTTTTGTAGATACCCCTGAAGTAGAAAAAGTATGTGAGTTTATAGCCCAACAAAAAGCCTATCCACAACCTTTTCTTTTACCAGAATTTACTGGCGATGAAGAGGCTCTTGAAAAAACAAATGCTGACATACAAGATAAAGACCCTCTTTTTGAAGAAGCTGCCAAGCTTATTGTACAAGCACAAGTAGGATCTACCTCTTTTCTACAACGACGTATGAAACTAGGTTTCAACAGAGCCGGTAGAATTATGGACCAATTAGAGGCTTCCGGTATTGTGGGTGCAGCAACAGGAAGCAAACCCCGAGAAGTGTTTATAAAAACCCTGGCTGATTTGGATTGCATATTATAATTTATAAGGATATTTTTAAAAAAAAATTATTAAATAAATATTAAAATCATAATTTTGAACTTAAAATCTTTTTTAATAAAACAGATAACCTAATGAGAAAGTTAATTTTTGTCCTTTTAATATTAGTCTCTAACAACTTATTTAAAACATCCAAAAGTTATAGCCAGATTTTTATAGGAGGTGGATATTTTGGGAACTATTTGGGATATAATGGCGTATTGGAATATAGATTTAAAATTGCCAGTTCTAATTTTTATATTAACCCTGCTGTTAGCTATAATGGTAATTACAACTATTCCAGATTTATAAATGAGAAGGTGCTTCAAAATAATTTAGATTTATCTACCAATTTTAGCTACAGTTTTGCTCCACTGATGAATATACATTTTATGGACTTAAGGGTGGGAACAGGATTTATTGCGGGAATTGAATTTTCTCCCACAAGAATCATGGACGACAATCTTAATTTTGTTTTTGGCGCTCCAGTATATGTGAGCCTCGCTTTTCTTGTACATGAAAGGATAGCTTTAGGCTTTAGGCAGTCATTAAACTTCTATTTTAATTCAAAGTATTATCCTATACAGAATCCGAATCTTCTTTTATCAGTAGGTCTATTTTTTAAAATTAAATAATTATGAAATATTATTCTCTTTTATTCCTTTCTTTTATCTTTATTTCTTGCAAGCAAAAAAATTTTGATTATTTAGTAGATACTACTAAATTAATTAGCGAGGTAACGTTAGAACCTAAAAATCTCTACCAACCCATAACGATGGGTATGGAAACCAACTTAAAATTTACAGTGGATACTAAATTCCCTAAATGGCTACAAAACAATGTGGTTTTTTACCTTACTTGTGATAGCAGCGCTACTTTGTATTTAAAAGATGGGACCCCTTTTAGCGATACTACTTTCATTAGACAGGAGGATAGCTTTATCTATTTTGTGGCTAATCGTATAAATAGTGATGCTGATATATCTGTAAAATTAACTGCTATAGATAAAGGCGATAAAAACAAAGTAGTCTTCACT
>JBOFDP010000008.1:0-30471 GCA_051647125.1 Chitinophagaceae bacterium
AATATCAATTTTTTTATATACAAGCTTTTCTTGTACTAAAATTGGGTTGCCTTTAGAAGATAATATTATAACTCCTATATCTGTAATAGGAAATATCAACAATATGGTACTTGATACTTTAAATCCTATTAAAATTTGTGTATCTTCATCTATAAGAGCACGTGGCATCAACTATGAATGGTCTTATACTTCTACTGATGGTGGTTTTTTTTATACAGATAGTTTAATGCAAAAAAAAATATTACCCAATACCTACTCTCCCATTAAAAGAGGTGATACCCTCCAGCTTTATTATATACCTAAACAACTATCTATCAATGGAGTAAAAAATTCCTTTTCTTTTTTTATAAAAAATATTTTTAATCCTAGCAAAATCCTTTTGAATAAAATTAATCTTAATGTATCTGAGGTTTCTTCAGAAAAACCTATTATTATTGGTCCACAAGATTCCACCCTACAAGATAATAATGATAATACGGATGACTATGTAGATCCAAATGACCCTGATATAGATTGGGAGATTTATGGAAAAAGGGATACTGTTGGAGTAGGAGACCATGTATATATATTAGGTAGAAATTTCAAGAAATTTGTTACTAACACAAATACAGATATTAAGATTAATGGGCGCAGTATAGGGAAAGATAGCTTTACGGTCATTACAGATACCTCAGTTCGAATTATTGTACCACCTAATCTATATGCTTATTTTGTAGATACAATGAAAATAGGTTTATCTATGAGTATTGATCTAACACTCGAAGGAAAAGGAATTATAGCTGAGGATTTTAATGGATCAAAATTTTCGCCTGTTTGGAGACCTACATATTTTGTTATGCCTCTTAACAAGACAATTAAGAAGCCTAATGATATTATTATTGATACAAATACCGATTTAATGTATGTTTCTTCTGTAAATAAAGAAAGCTATAATACTATACATATAAATACGAACAACATTACTACATATGACTATAATACTACCATAGATTTCCCCTACAGTATTGCATTAGATGAAAACAGTATATATATTTCTAACTATAAGCCTACAAATGCAGAAATTTTTAAAGTGAAGAAATCTACTAATGATGATACAGCTAAATGGTATCTTTTTGGTTTACAAAATCCTTTTGATATACTTATTAGTAATGATAAAAATAGCCTATTCGTTTATAATGAAAATCCAAGCCTTGTATATCAAACAACTATAAATATTCCTCTTACAAATGTAAATACTCTAACCCCTCTATATACCTTAAATGAAGGATTAAATTTGCCCGCAGGTATAGCAATTAATAAAAAAAATGAATTTTTTATTGCTTTTGAAAGCAATAGTACAATTATAAAAATAATGCCCAATGGCACACAATCTATTATCGCAGGAAAACCTAATATAGCTGATTATGCGGGCAATAATATAGATGCATCTTTGGCTATTTTAAACAATCCACATAAAATTTTATCCGACAACTATAACTCTTTATTTTGTACAGATAAAAATAATAAGGCTGTCAGAGTAATCAGCGGGTTTTCTAACCGAATTTATACTATTGCCGGGAACCCTTTAAACCCAGGTAGTCTTTCTGATATTACTACAGCCGATAATATCAAAGCAACATCCGTACTTTTTGATAATGCCACCTCTATTACTATAGATCAGAAAAATAATATTTATATTATTAATGAAAACATTTATAAGTTAGAATTAAGATAAAACATAATTTTGTAAAATAATATATATAATTAGACTATGATTAAAACAGGAAACCCCTTAATAAGTATTTATACAGAAGCAACTCCAAATCCAGAGATGATAAAATTTGTTGCTAATAAATTATTATATCCAAATAAAAGTATAGAAATATTACCACATGAAATACATTTATCCCCATTAGCACAAGAACTATATACATTTCCTTTCATAAAATCAGTTTTTATTGCAAGTAATTTTATAACTATTGGAAAAACTCTAAATACACAATGGGAAGATATAGTTCCACATATTACACAATTTTTAAAAGAATATCTCAACGAAAATAAAGCTATTGTAAATGAACAAGCTATAACTGAAAAAAATTTATCTACTGCCAGTGAAGAAGATGAATCAAGTGTTACTCTAAAAATAAAAGAAATACTAGATAATTATGTACGTCCTGCAGTAGAAATGGATGGCGGTGCTATACAATTTAAAAGCTATCATAAAGGTGTTGTAGTACTCGTATTACAAGGTGCTTGTAGTGGTTGTCCTTCCTCCTCTATTACATTAAAAGCAGGTATAGAAGGAATGATGAAAAGAATGATTCCAGAAGTCAAAGAAGTAGTTGCTGAGAATGAATAAAAAATATTCTATTATCATATTTTTTTAAGTATTAGAAAATTCAGTAATTGACAACCTCTTCTAACATTGAAATTTTTACTGATGGCGCTTGTTCGGGTAATCCAGGAAAAGGGGGATTTGGAGTTATTCTTAAATATCAAAATAAAGAAAAAGAAATTGCTCAAGGATTCCGATTGACAACAAATAACAGAATGGAACTTTTAGCAGTAATTGTAGCTTTAAGACATCTAAAAGTAAGAGATATTCCTATTATTATCTATTCCGATAGTCAATACATAGTAAAAGCTATTGAAAAAAAATGGTTAAATAATTGGATAAAAAATAGATTTAAAGAGGGGAAAAAGAATAAAGATTTGTGGATGGAATATTATCAATTATCCCAACAATTTACAAACATAAAATTTGTTTGGATAAAAGGACATGCAAAAAATTTATATAATAATCGTTGTGATGCAATGGCGGTAAAAGAGGCCAAAGAAAGTGCTATAAATATTGATGTACAATACGAAAAAGAAAATCAAAAGATGTAGAAAAGTATATATTTCTTATAATTATCATATTTTATCTTATCATGAAAGATACAATATATATTCTTATAGTTTTTTTTACAATAAAATGATTACAAAAAAATAAATCCCTTCTCTATAGTACATAAAGCCAATAATAGTTAGCATATATTTATTCTTAAAAAAATTTCTTTATTCAGAAAATAAATGTTACCTTTATCTCCAATAAAAAATATTTAACACTAAACAATTAAAATTTATTTTGATTATGGCTCATCAAGAAGAACGTTTTGTACCCAAAGGCGCTATGGCATTTTTTGTAGCTCTTATGGCAGTAGCTACAGTATTATGGTTTTGGATTTATTACATAGCACAATCTAGAACAATGTAAAATTTTAAATTTTTTTAACTAAATTTTAAAAATTATTATGGATAAAAATGAAATTAAAGCAATGACTGTTTCCATTATTTTAATGGTGGTATTTATTACCGTCTTATTTGTAGGACGTGCTAACAACACATTAAATGTCCCTCAATGTATAGACGGTGTAGATCCAAGTACATTTAAAGCAGGTTTAATAGATAGAGGAAATAAAAAATATGATTTATTTATTTTAGCACAAATGTGGAGTTTTGTAACCGACCCTTCTGGTGATCCCAATACAATAGTTACCATCCCTGAAGGTAGTGAAGTTGATATATATTTAACCTCAAAAGATGTAATGCACAGCCTAAGTCTTTATGAAAAAGGTATTTCTATGATGGCAGCTTATGGTACATTAAATAAGGCTACTGTCAAGTTTAATGAAAAAGGTATTTATAAATTAGTTTGTAGTGAATATTGTGGTTCTGCTCATCAATCTATGGCGAAAGACATTATAGTTAATTAAACATTTTAAAAGTTAAAATTATATTGAAATATGAAAATAAGTAATTCATTAAAAACAGTTATAGGTTTGGAAATTATCATACCTATTATTTTATTGATTGTAGGTATTTACAATGGACTAACACAAGTATTATATCGTGCTAATGTATTACACGCTAATAGTTTTTTAGGTATTGATTACTATCAAGGTCTTACTTTACATGGCGTGATTAATGCTTTAGTTCTTACCACTTTCATTATTGTAGCATTTGGAAATGCTGTAATGTCCTATTATTTAAAGATAGAAACTGGAAAAAAAGCATCCTGGTTAGCTCTTATCTTAATGGTCATAGGTACCTTAATGGCAGCGGCTGCCATGTTGTTAGGGAAAGCAAGTGTATTATATACTTTCTATGCTCCGTTACATGCACATTTTACTTATTATTTAGGTGCTGCCTTATTAATCGTAGGTAGTTGGGTATCTTTTTTTGATTATGTAGTGATGTACTTGAGATGGCGTAAAGCTAATCCTACAGTAGAAGTACCTCTAGCAGTACACGGCAATCTTGTTAATTTTACAATATGGTTTTTTTGTACACTACCTGTAGCGTATTTAGTATTAGTAATGCTTATACCTTGGTCCATGGGATTAGTTGATTCCGTAAATCCCACTTTAGCTAGAACTTTATTTTGGTTCTTTGGGCATCCTTTGGTATATTTTTGGGCATTAAGTAGTTATATCATGTTATATTGTATGTTGCCACAATGGGCAGGAGGAAAATTATATAGTGCCAATATGGGTCGTTTCACTTTCTTTATTTTCTTGATTTTATCCATTCCCATTGGGCTACATCACCAATTTCAAGATCCTGGAATTAGTTCCTCTTACAAATTTATCCATTCTGCTCTTACCTTATTTATAGGTGTTCCTAGTGCTCTTACAGCATTTACTATTGCTGCATCCTTAGAATATGCTGCTCGTAAAAGAGGTGCTAAAGGTTGGTTTAACTGGATGTTTAAATTACCTTTTTTCGATACTAAAAACTTTATGTTTTCTTATCTAATTTGTGGTTTATTATTATTTCTATTTGGGGGCGTTACAGGTTTGATAAATGGTTCTTATGCTCTAAATAATGTCATACATAATACCGCTTGGCTACCTGGACATTTCCATACTACAGTAGGTGGATTGGTATTTTTGTCCTTAATAGGTATTGCACTATACTTAATTACTCAAGTATATGGAAAAGAGCTAAAGTGTAAAAATTGGGCTGTTGCTGTACCCTACTTGTGGCTAATTGGTGTATTAATTTTCTCCGTTGGATTATCTTGGGGTGGTCTTATAGGAGAACCTAGGCGTACTAATTTAGGATTAACCTACCTTGACCCTACTCAACCAGATTTTTATCGCCCTGAATGGGTATCTACCACTACAATGACTATGATTGGAGGTATTATTATGACCGGATCCATGCTTGTATACTTCATTGTATTTTTTAAAACATTATTTTCTAAATCTGTTAACGAATCTAATGTCATAGAATTCCCTGAAATAGAATTAATTCATCCTGAAAAGAAAATATCAATTTTCCAAAAATATACTCCTTGGGTAATTATTCTTATACTTGCTATTATTATATCTTACACACCTGCAATTATACAAACTACCCAAACTACGGTGAAAGATGCTCCTGGTTTTATGCCTAATAGCCCTACTCCTATTAGTTCTTCACAAAAATAAAAAACTTCATTTAAGGTAAAAAGTAATAGCTGAAAAAAAATTTTTTTTCAGCTATTACTTTTTTTAGAATAATTTTGTTTATTATGGAAAGGAAGAAAACTTTTATTAGTAAGAATTTGTTTGTTATTATGGTTATCTTAGTTGTAGGATTTCTAATAACTTGCATTTATCTTTGGGAAACATGGGGCAGCTTACCTTATTATTATGGAAAAGTGAAAAATGAACAAGGACAAGAAAATTATTATATGCTACCAGATTTTTCTTTTATCAACCAAGATAGTCAAATTATTTCCTCAGATTGGGTAAAAAATAAAATATGGGTAACCAATTATTTTTTTACTACTTGTGGCACTATTTGCCCTGCTATGACTAATAACATGGGTATGTTAGTACAAGACCATATTCAAAAAAATAAGTACAATGATGTAAAGATTATTTCCTTTTCTGTAGATCCTGAAACTGACTCTACTGCCCAGTTAAAATTTTATGGAAAAATACACAATATAAATCCAGAATATTGGCAATTAGCTACAGGCAATAAAAAAGAATTATATAGCTTTGCCAGAGAAGGATTAAAACTTATTGCAACACAAATGCCTAAAGCACAACAAGGTGATGCAAATGATTTTATACATAGTGAAAAATTTGTACTAATAGATAAAGACATGCACATTAGAGGTTATTATGATGGTACAAAACCTAATGAAGTAAAACAACTATTAATAGATATTGATAAACTTAGATAAAAAATATTAAAGCACTATGAGAAAAAATATTATTTTAATGATTACGTGTATAACACTATTAACCACTTTTAAGACTTTTGCAGAGGATGTTGCTAAGGGGGAAAAACTATATAATGGCTTATGTCTTCCCTGTCATGGAATAGACAAAAAAATAGTAGGTCCTGCTTTAGGAAATATTCAAAAAACAAGAACTATTGAATGGCTAACTTCTTTTATTAAAAATTCTACTGAATTTGCTAAAACCGATACTGATGCTGCGGCTATTATCAAAGAATATAATGGTATGATGATGTCTCCTTTTCCTCAACTTAGCAATACTGACATTAAAGATATGCTAGCATATATAGCATCAAAAAGTGTGGATATTTCAGCAACAGCTACTAATGCAAGTTCCTTATCAAATGCCTTAGTTCCAGCTACTAATATAGAAGCAATACAAGCAGCTAACCAAAGGGGATTGATGTGGTCAGTAACCTTTGGTTGTGTGGCACTTTTTATTATTACTTGGGTATTAGTAGAGCGTATCAAGCTAGCTAATTACCCTACCAAATAAAAGCCTCCTTATAAAGTAAGTTTAGGATTTTATATAAATTTAATCTATCTTTATTAAAAAGCCTTATTTATGGAAAATTATAAGCTTAGAAAAGGAACCCAAAAAGATGCTCTCTATATATTTAGATTAATAGAAGAATTAGCTACATTTCAAGGCAATGCAGATAAGGTAAAAATGACCTTATCGCAAATAGAAAAAGATGGTTGGGGAAAACAACCCGCATTTGAAACCACAGTTGCCGAAGATCAACATAATAATATTGTAGGCTTAGCCTTATATTATGTATCCTATTCTACCTGGACAGGTAAGTGTTTATATTTAGAAGATCTTATAGTAAGTCAGAATCAGAGAAGAAAAGGACTTGGAAAAATCCTCTTCACACATCTTTTAGAAGAATCAAAATTAAGGAATTTTAAAGGATTATGTTGGCAAGTATTAGATACTAATACTATGGCTATGGAATTTTATAAAAAATTTGATGCCTCTCTTGAAAACAATTGGTACAATGGAAAAATTATATTTTAAAGTATATTATGAAAAAAATTTACATCTTAGGGACATTATTACTATTAATTATCTTATTAAGTAATAACTTATTGGCACAAAAAATTAACCCGATTGAAGTACAAAGTCCTCTTCGCCCTACAAGTCAAAAAAATGTATTGGAACTAAAATGTCCCCCCTTAGATACCGTACGCATTGCTCTAATAGGCATAGGAATGAGAGGATATTCTGCTATTAAAAGATTTAAGCATTTACCGAAAACTCGCCTTGTTGCTATTGTAGATATTAACCCATTGGCAACGGATAGAGCAATACAACAATGTAAAAATTTAGGTATGCCAAAACCAGCAGTATATCTGGGAAAAGACGCTTGGAAAACAGCTGTGGAAAGCAAGGATATAAATTTGGTATACATTTGTACCCCTTGGGATTCTCATACACCTATAGCGGTGTATAGTATGAAAAAAGGTAAACATGTAGCTATTGAAGTACCTGCTGCTATGGATATCAAAGAATGTTGGGATTTGGTAAATACCGCTGAACAAACTCGCAAACATTGTATGATGTTGGAAAATTGCAACTATGATTTTTTTGAGCTTAATACCCTGAACATGGCACAAAAAGGACTTTTTGGAGAAATAGTACATGGAGAAGGTGCTTATATTCATGATTTACGCTGGCTCAATTTTGCAAATCCTGACTCTGGTGGATATTGGGATTATTGGAGACTAAAATACAATACTGAAAACACAGGTAATCCTTATCCTACACATGGATTGGGACCTATTGCTCACGCTATGAATATTCATCGTGGGGATAAACTTAACCAATTAGTATCTATGTCTACTGGGCAATTTGGAATGACAGAATATAGCAAAAATAAATTTGGAGACAAATCTACCCAAGCAAAAACTAATTATCAAATGGGCGACATGAATACTACACTTATTCGCACCGAAAAAGGAAAAACTATCATGATACAACACGATGTAACAAGCCCTCGTCCATACAGTCGTATTCACCTTATTAGTGGCACTAAAGGATTTTGCTCAAAATGGCCTACCAAACAATTGGCTTTTGAACCCAATTCTCACAATGCCCTTTCAAAAAAAACAATGGATTCTATGCTTCAAGTGTATCAACATCCAGTCATCACTCAGATAGGAGAGGATGAAGCTAAAAATGTAGGTGGACATGGTGGTATGGATTTTATCATGGATTATAGATTAGTATATTGCTTGCTGAATGGATTACCCTTAGATATGGACGTGTACGATGCTGCTGAATGGTGCTCGTTGACGGAGCTTTCGAAAATTTCAGTAAAAAATAATAATGCTCCCGTAAAAATTCCTGACTTTACACGAGGAGATTGGAAAAAACTAAAAAAAGTTACTTATTATATAAATCCAAAATAACTCTATCTTTTTTCAATTAGCAAAAGAGGAATATCTATAAAGTATTCCTCTTTTTAATACCATAAAGTATTCATCAACTGAATAGCTTGCTTTCCTTTTTCTCCAATATCTAAACTATAATTATTAACATAAAGTTTGATATGGTTGTACATAACTTCCGCTAACATTGATTGAGCATTATCTTTAACAAAATCACTTAATACAGGATAATTTTTCCAGGCAAACTGAATACTCTGTTGTATAAAAAAATTTATTTGTTGTTGTATTTTCTCATCTATATTTTTCTTTATTACAATACCTCCTAAAGGAATAGGGAGTTGAGTTTTTATTTCCCATAATTTTCCTAAATCAGCAACAAGGTATAATCCTTTTTTCTGATAAGTAAATCTATTTTCGTGAATAATAACTCCTATTTCTACCTTCTCCTCTAATACCATTTGTTCTATTTCAGAAAATAGAAAAATCTCTTTTTTCGTAAGTTCTGGATATACATATTGCAATAAAAAATTAGCTGTAGTATTTTTACCCGGTATACCTACTTTTAAATCAGAATTAATTTTTTTTATTTGATTCTTTGATACCAATAAAGGACCTAGTCCAATACCCAAAGCACCTCCACTTTTTAATAAATTATATTTTTTTTGGATATAGAAATAGTGTGCATAACTAATTTTTATTATATCGAAATCTCCTTCTGTTGCCCACTGATTAAGTGTATCTATATCTTCCAAATAGTATTCAAATTCTAATCCTTTTGTATCTATTTTATGATGTAATAAGGCATCAAAAATAAAGGTATCGTTTGGACAAGGACTAATACCTATTTTTAGTTTCATAGTTTTGTATATAAAAAATAATATCTTGTGTATCTTGAGTAAGTTGCTCTATAGCCTCTTTCAGCTTCCATTGTGATTTATCTCTCTCCCCTACCTTATTAGAGATATTACGTATTTGAAGAAAGGGAACTCCCTCATTAAGACAAACAAAATGTACTGCTGCTCCTTCCATACTTTCTATCTGTATGCCTTGTTTTTTCAAATAAGAAATACGGTCTATTGAAGTAGTAATTTCATTCACAGTAGAGGCATATACTCTTTTGAAGGCTAATTTGGATAAAAAAGGATTTTCATTTTTTAAAAACCCTTTTTTATCATAATGAAAAGGGTTTCTTTCCATAAAATTAGGATTGAATACCGATTGAAATTTTCCATTTTCAAAAACTCCCATATCACCAAAAAAATCCTGATATACCAAAACTGTTTCACAAAGAGAAAGTCCCTCTTCCATACTCCCAGCAATACCCACTTCTATCACCATGTCATATTTATATGATTGCAATTTTTTTGTAAGATGATATACGGTATGTGCTATGCCTATGCCAGTGATACAAATATCTATTTGAGGAAATAAACTCTGTAAAAGAGCTACTTCTTTCTTTGTCGCACTAACTAATAATATTTTAAAATCATATATTGCCCTATAGAAATCTTCTTTTCTTTTGTGTATATTGTTCATATATTTTACAATTATATATCAAAAAAACAATATAATACCTTATTTGACTATTTATATATTTTCAGATTGACAAACAATTTCTTAATCCATAAATATAATTATCAAATACCTTAATCTAAGCTTGGATAAAGTTGAAAATTTTTCATATACAGGGCAACCTCTTCTTTCAAAGTAGCAAGATAGCGTTCGTCGTTACGATGTTGTAAAGCAAGGTCAATGCTATTAACCACAAATTCCATATCCTGTTCTGTAAGTCCTCTAGTAGTAATAGCAGGAGTTCCTATGCGAATTCCGGAAGTAATAAAAGGAGTTGTATTATCATAAGGAATCATATTTTTATTTACAGTAATACCTGCCTTATCAAGAATTTTTTCTGCTTGTTTACCTGTAATATCTTTATTCTGTAAGTCTATTAAAAGAAGGTGGTTGCTAGTACCTCCCGATACAAGAGTATAATTTTTCTCTAAAAAAACTTTCTCTATAGCCTTAGCATTTTTGATAATTTGTTGAGCATAAGTGGTAAAACTATCAGAAAGTATTTCCTCAAAAGCAATAGCCTTAGCAGCAATGATATGCATAAGAGGTCCTCCTTGAGTGCCAGGGAATACGGATAAATCAAGCATATTGCTCATCATAAGAGTTTGTCCCTTATTATTTTTTATACCAAAGGGATTTTCAAAATCTTTAGGAAGCATAATTACACCACCACGAGGTCCTCTCAAAGTTTTATGTGTAGTACTAGTAACAATATGGCAATATTCAAAAGGGTTATTAAGCAATTTTTTGGCTACTAATCCTGCCGGGTGAGCAATATCTGCCATAATCAATGCTCCTATTTTATCGGCTATTTCACGTACACGCTTATAATCCCAATCCCTACTATATGCCGAAGCTCCTACAATAATAAGTTTAGGATTTTCTTGAACGGCTACTTTTTCCATCATATCATAATCTACCAAATGCGTATCTTTTCTTACACCATAAAATATTACTTTGTATAATTTACCCGAAAAATTAACAGGGCTACCATGAGTCAGATGCCCTCCCATATTAAGATCTAAGCCCATAATAGAATCTCCAGGTTTTACAATAGCACTGAGTACAGCACTATTGGCTTGCGCACCACTATGAGGTTGTACATTAACATATTCACAATTAAATATTTTTTTTAATCTATCAATAGCAATATCTTCTACTTTATCTACCACCTCACAACCACCATAATATCTACGACCAGGATACCCTTCTGCATATTTATTGGTCATTATATTGCCCATGGTGTTTATTACTTCAAGGCTAGCAAAATTTTCTGATGCAATAAGCTCAATGCCATTTCTTTGCCTTTCTAGTTCTTCTTTAATAATCTGATGAACGGTAGTGTCTTTAAACATAGTTTCTCATATTAAAAGTATAAAAAAATTTATATGGCTACAAATGTAATCAAAAAATTTAAGTATCCTGTTTTCTCTATCCCTAAAGTAACCTAAAATTGAAATATAGAATGTTGTCTATTTTGAATATTTATAATACATTACAATTAAAACTCAATACATTAGACAAAGTTTAGAAAGTTTAGAAAGTTTCTCTTATTTTTGTGATATGGTTGGTAAAATTATCACAGAAAAGTTAGTTAAAATTTATAAAAAAAGAACGGTAGTCAATCATGTAAGTATAGAAGTAAATAGGGGAGAAATTGTGGGACTTCTTGGTCCTAATGGAGCAGGAAAGACTACTACTTTTTACATGGTTGTAGGATTAATACAACCAGACCAAGGGAGGGTTTTTTTTAATGGTAAAGATATTTCTTCTGAGGCTATGTACAAAAGAGCTAAAATGGGTATTAGTTATCTACCTCAAGAAGCCAGTATCTTTAGAAAACTTAGTGTAGAGGATAATATAAAAGCTATTTTAGAAATGCTCCCTCTCAGCAAAGAGGAACAACAAATAAAGTTGGAAAATTTACTTTCTGAATTTCACCTTACCCACGTAAGGAAAAACAAAGGTGGAGTGGTAAGTGGTGGCGAAAGAAGGCGTACAGAAATAGCTCGTGCATTGGCTATAAGTCCAGAATTTTTATTATTAGATGAACCCTTTGCAGGTGTAGACCCTATAGCTGTAGAAGATATACAAACCATAGTAGCCCAGCTCAAATATAAAGATATTGGTATCCTC
This sequence comes from Chitinophagaceae bacterium, assembly GCA_051647125.1. Taxonomy (GTDB): domain Bacteria; phylum Bacteroidota; class Bacteroidia; order Chitinophagales; family Chitinophagaceae; genus JBOFDP01. The sequence continues at coordinate 12,359 of JBOFDP010000008.1, forward strand.
ATTACCGATCACAACGTACAAGAGACACTTTCTATTTGTGATAGAGCTTATCTGTTAGTAGATGGGAAAATTTTTACACAAGGAACTCCTGAAGAACTTGCTTCTAACGAACAAGTAAGAAGATTGTACTTAGGTACAAACTTTGAATTACGAAGAAAAAAATATATCTTGGATAAGATAAAAAATAATGCATAATAAATCACCCAGCAAGAACTACGTATTATGAATCTATTACGTCAAATAGTCTCTTTAATTTTTCGTAAAAAATACAACCAAATTAAGCATTGGAAGAACTACCCTCATAAAATGCAAAAAGCCATTTTTCAAAATCTTATTCATAGTGGACAGTATACAGAATTTGGAAAACAATATCACTTCTCTAAAATAAATCAAATAAAAGATTTTCAAGAACAAGTACCTTTACATGAATATGAGACGATAAAACCCTATATTGATAAAATGATGGAAGGGGAAGAAAATGTTTTATGGAACACTCCTATTCATTGGTTTTCAAAAAGTAGTGGTACTACCTCTGGGATAAGCAAATATATTCCAGTATCTGAAGAAACACTTTCTGAGTGTCATTACTTAGCAGCAAAAGAGGTTGTTAGTGTTTACCAACATCATTTTAAAAATAATCAATTATTATCTGGCAAAACATTGGTATTGGGAGGTTCTCATCAGGTTATTCATCATAATGAAGATATTCATGTAGGAGACGTAAGTGCCGTACTACTTGAAAATGCTCCTTTTTATAGCAATCTTATACAATGCCCTCCATCCCCTATTGCCCTTATGATCGAATGGGAAAAGAAAATAGAAAAAATGGCTGAATATGCTTTGAAAGAAAAAATTACAGCATTTGCAGGAGTGCCTACATGGACACTTATTTTGATGAAAAAAATTTTAGATATTTCTGGTAAAAAATATCTTATTGATGCTATACCTCATTTAGAAGCCTATATTCATGGAGGTGTATCTTTTGTACCGTACAAACATACTTTTAATGAACTGATAGGGAAAACTATAAACTACGTAGAAACTTATAATGCCAGTGAAGGATTTTTTGCTATGCAAGATAATTTTAAAGAAGATGAAGGTATACTTTTAGCTGTAAATCATGGCATTTTTTACGAATTTCTCCCTATCGATGAATATCAACAAGATAACCCCAAAACATATACCTTAGAAGAAGTAGAACTTCATAAACAATATGCTTTAGTCATTACAACCAATAGTGGACTATGGAGATATATTATTGGAGATACCATTACTTTTACAAATTTAAGGCCCTACAGCATTAAAGTAAGTGGTCGATTAAAACAATTTATAAATGCTGTTGGAGAAGAAGTAATTGTAGAAAATGCCGACAAGGCTATACAATATGCAGCACAACAAACACACACGCAAATAAAAGATTATACAGCAGCACCCATATATATTACAGGTAGAGAAAAAGGTAGACATGAATGGATTATTGAGTTTGAAATACCTCCTCAAAATATTGATTATTTTATAGAGCTTTTAGATAATAAACTACAATCTGAAAACAGTGATTATAAAGCTAAAAGATACAAAAATATGGCACTTTTAAAGCCCCTAGTACACGTAGCCAAAAAAGGATTATTCGAAGCTTGGCTTAGAAAAAATAATAAACTTGGGGGGCAAAATAAAATACCTCGTCTTAGCAACGATAGAAAATATATAAATGAGTTATTGGTAATTAGAGAAAATACTCCTCTATAACTCATTTATTTTTTTTGAAAATACGTATTATATGCCGTTCTTCTATTATGAAAACAATACCTACATATATTGCTAAAAATAGTATTCCTATTAAAAAATTTACAAAAAAATAGGTAGTCTCTACATAAATATATATGGCATAAATGACCACTGCAAAAAGTAAATAAAAAATCATTGTTTTAATAGGGTATGGAACAGGATATTTTTTTTGCCCCCAAGTATATACTACCACTACCATAAATAGATACGAAAAAAAAGTAACCCAAGCACAAGCTACATAAGAATATTTTGGTATCAATACAATATTACCAATAATTGTAATCAAAGCTGCTGATACGGCTATCACTCCTCCGGCATAAGTTTGTTGTTTTACCTTATACCATATGGAAATATTATAGTAAATACCTAAAAAAATATTTGCCAATGCAAGTATACCCACTACTTTCAATCCTTCTATATATTCAGGATGTTGTTTATTAACAATAAGATATTGCCAAATATTCAAAAAAAGCATTAATACCAAAAAAATAATACATATGCCTATAGTAAACCATTTGGTAATCATAGCATATATTTTTTCAGGAAAAAGAGAATATTTTAGTTGCTTAAAAAAGAAAGGTTCTGCGGCAAGGCGAAAGGCTTGTACGAAAAGCGTAATCATAATAGATAATTTATAAGCCGCAGCATAAATCCCATTTTCAAACATACCTTGAGAAAAACTTCCTGCATAATAACGAGGTAGTAAAATTCTATCTAATGTTTCATTTACCATACCCCCCATATTTGCAACAAAAATAAAAAAACTAAATAGGAGCATTTTTTTTAACAGTACTTTATCAATCTGGGGCTTCCACTCTTTCCATATAGGAAAAAGCATTAAAACTACACAAAAACTAGCAATAAAATTGGCGATAAAAATATACTCTATCTTGGTTTTTACTGGTATAAAATTCAATAAAGGAGTAAATAATAAGATTAGTTGCATCCCTATAATAATTACTATGTTCAAGGCTTTTAGGCACGCATATTTCCTTGCTTTTTCTTGAAATCTGAGTTGACAAAATGGGATAACACTCAGCGTATCAAAAAACAAAATTCCAAGTAAATAATAAATACACGGTTGTACCTTCTTCATAAATATAGGATTTACTTCTTTGCCAAACACAATAAATGCTTGCAAAGAAGGTAAACTCATAAGCACAATAATCACCAAAGAAGAAATAACAGTAGTAACTAACAATGCATTGTTAAATGTCTTTTGCTTATAATCGTGTACAAATCTAAAATAAGATGTTTCCATACCAAATGTACAAAGGATACTGAGAAAGGTGACAACAGCATACATATTACTGATAACACCATACTCAGCACCCCCAAACCAACGGACATGAAAAAATACCAACAAGTAACTTAAAAATCTTCCCAATATGGTAGGCATTCCATACCAAAGCGTTTCCCCAAGAAGTTTTCTAAGCATACATTTTATTTATAAATAATAAGAGTATAAGCATTTAAAAATAAGGTATCTTTAGGCTTATTATCAATGATTATTTTTTCATTTTTGTCATAAAGCATAAACTTACTTACTGTACAAGTAAATTTATATTCATTATATCGTTCCAAATAAGCGACGCTTACCCAATTAGTTTGTAAAGTAGGAGATAAAGTTACACAATTATATTTAGGAATTATGGTTAATAAAGTTTTTAAATCTGTAATAAGGTCTTTGTCTCTAAGAGGTTTATTTATTAGGGAAATACTGAACACTGTAATACTTATAATTACTAAAAATAAAAATAATTTAACCCATAGTTGGTATTTAAAATAAGAGGGTAAAATATTTTTATTAATCAAATATCCAAATCCTAATACAAAATAGGGGGCTGAAGAAACAAAATAAAATGACGCTTGTTTATAGCTTATTGCTATTGGCAAAGAGGCAGACAAACCAACTAAAAACCATAATAAGGCTTCTTTGTTGTTTTTGATTTGAATAGAAGATTTTTTTATAAATAAAAATAGAATAAGAATAATTGTTGGAAATAATAATATATCCTTAGCAATACTTAACCAAATAGAAAAATGACCTAAATAAGATTCTATACCTGATATTCTTTGTCCTGTTAGCGAAGCTATAACTTGCTGATGAATATAATTAGTAAAATATATAGATGCATTTTTATTTTGTAACAAGAGAGCAATAAACATTAAAATAATAAATATCTGTAGAAAGATATACAAAAAGATTTTTTTAAACTTAATATTGCGATAAACTATCCAATACCAAAAACAAAAAGCCAAAGGAAAAAATGCGATAAATCCCTTTGTCATTAAAGCACAAATAGTACATATGGTAGATAATAGAAAATATAAAATAGTTTGTTTTTTATTTTTGCTTTGTAACATTAAAATTTGCATCCAAATAGACAAAAGACAAAATATACTTAATAAATTATCCAATAAATTTACATTTCCCCAATAATTGATAGTTGACATTGTAAATCCTAAAAAAAAAGTAATTCTTATGTCATGCTTTTCCTTAAATGTAGTATTTGTATAAGCCACTTTCTTTATTATAAATAAAAGAATACACAGTAAACCCACAGACCAGAATTTTTCTATTAAATAGGAATCTCCAAAAAAATAAAAAAAAGTACTTTGTATCCAAAAAAATAAAGGTGGATGTTCTGTAAAGATAGGAAATACAAGATCTGTATAATATAAATTCCAGAAAGTTCCTTTTCCATTTGCTAAGTTACGAGATATAGCCGCATAAGTAATACCATCAAAAAACATTCCTTCTCCGAATAAAAAAGGCAGAAAGAACATTAAAATAAACGTAACTAATAACAATGTCCAAACATTACACTTATCCTCTATCCATTTTATCATAAGGCTATTTATTCGTGTTTATTAAATTATACTTTATTGAAAAGCTTTATAAAGAATTTGCTTTTGTTTTCTTCTATAATTCTGATCATATTGATTAATCAAACTAAACCCTGTTGTAAGCATACCTTGTTTTTTCTTAATAGTACCTTTTTCTAATACCATAAATGTAAATGGCGATCTAGCAATAGTAATCAACGTAATATCATCCATTACTAAACCATGATTTAAAGGAATATGATATTCCTTTAAATAACCTACTACAGTAGAAGCATTAGAACCTACAATATAAAAAGGGAAAGATCCGATTTTTCGTAAAGAATCTATCTCTTGTAGAGGAAGACTTCTCCATCCCAAATAATTCATTACAAAAAATAGATACACCGTATCCATATTTAAAATGGTATCTGTTACATTCCGATTATTTAGATCAGAAAGAGAAAACTCGGAGATACCACCGTCAACTACATTTTTCTGTGTAGGAATAATCTTGTCTTCACGAGATATAAATACATACGTACTATCAAAATCTTCTGGAAAATTATCTGCCGAAAAATGTATTTCCTTTCCCTGTTTATTATATATAAATTCTATTGCCAAACTATCTTTTTGGGCTAAGTGATAGGATCCTAATGCCGTAGTAATATTAGTTCCCTTCTTAAATGACATACAATCCACATAAGGTAAAAAAAGATATGAAAATAATTGTATAAATATTCCAAACAAACTTACCAAAACTACATATTTCAAGGCTTTTAAAATAGGTAGTTTTTGAGAATTCTTATATTCTATAAAAAAAAGTATGCCCAACAATCCTATAAGCACAATATCCTTTATAAAAGACATTTTAGCTTGTAAGGGAAAACAATTACCCATACAACCACATTCTTTAATAGCACCTGTTTCGGTAGCATATCCTGTAAATAATAAAAAAAATAGTAAAAAAATAGCATATGCCCATTTGGTAAAAAACCTGTACCAGCCAAACAACATATTAAACCCTAACAACAATTCTATTGTGTTAAATATGACAGACAAAAGAAATAAATAAGTAACTGAAATTTGTATGTGTAGCAGCTCTATCACTTCTTGCATTTTATATGCCAATCCAAGAGGATCATTCATCTTAAATAATGCCGATATAATAAATACTATACCTAAAATAATCTCAATAATATGTATACATGTTTTTCTCATAATTTTATAATAATATTATAGCAAAAATAGCATAATTTAAAATATCATAATAATTAGCCTCTAATCCTTCACTAATAAGTGTTTGTCCATTAGATTGTAAAATTTGTTTCATACGGTATATTTTCATTAAAATAAGATCTACAAAACTTTCTTGAGACATATTGCGCCAAGCCTCTCCATAATCATGATTTTTACATAACATAAGTTCATATGCCAAGTGCATGCGTTTCTCATATAAAGATAATATTTCCGGAGAAGAAAGCTCTTGGGTAAGTATTTCCTTTTCAATAGGAGGAAGTTCTAATTGTAAAAGTCCTATAATAGCATAATTGACAATCGCTATCCAGGCATCACTAATACGTTCATTTACACACTGCTTTTTTTTTGCTTGAATAGTACGTATTCGTTGTGCTTTTATGAAAATTTGGTCTACCAAAGAGATAGTACGCATCACACGCCATGCTGTACCATAATCCATTGTCTTTTTTTGAAAAATATCTTTACAAATAGCAATAGTTTCAAAATATTGTTTCTTCGTAATTTCTTGAGGAGTAATCATAAAATTGTTTTATTAAAATTAGTTAAAATAAAGATTGTTGTTGAGATGAGTGAATCTTTACAGAAGTGAATCTTAAGGGTTTTTTAGGTATAATAGAAATATTTTCTTGATTTTTCAGAAAGTCTCTTAATTTTTTATCAGTCCAAGATATTTGTAATTTGGATTTAATTTCTTTAATTGTATATGCTCCTTTTTCCAGTAAATCAAAAATTTGTTCCTTAGTATCAATTATTTGAATATTGTTGTCTATCATATTATTAAGAGGTGCTAATCTCTTTTCCCCTCAATATCTACAGGAATAGCTCCTTTTTTGTTCAAGATACTCTATTATAAAGTTTTGTCTGTACTACAACTGGGTATCCTCTCGGCTTTATCTTCTTCTGACAGTTTTAAAAAATCTGCAAGATAATTCATAGTTTCATTAAAGGAATATTTTTTTTCGTCAGCAACATACTTAAGAAAAGGATAAAAAAAATGTTTGAAAACAGCGAACTACCATAATTATTTATTTTTTTAAAATCACATTTTCAACTATTGTTTAGTAAAATACTGGATATCGTTCATCTCCAAAATATTTTAGAGCTACAAAGATAAAAAAAGTAGGATTTTTGAAGTCCTACTTTTTTATAGATTAAAACTACAAAGCTATATTATTGGGCAGGTTGTACTTGTGTAGGAGGAGCAGTAGGAGCAGGTATGTCTTTTATATCTTCAAGGATAAGTTCAAATACCAAATTGCTAAATGCAGGAATCTTATCTCCCGCACCTTTGTCTCCATATCCTAACATAGCAGGAATATATACCCGAATGTGATCTCCTTTTTTCATAGTAGTTACTGCATAATCAAAACCTTCCACTGCTTGATGACTCCTAGTTTGAAATTCATAGCTAGGTTTTTTAGTATCATCCATATTTTGATCAAATATTGTGGTATCTCCCAATACATTGCCTTTATAACGTACTTTTACTTTTTTAGGAGTCTCATCGCCCACAATATTCCCTTTTCCATCAGCAAGCTTTTCTATATATACACCATTTAGGTGCTTCACAGCATTAATATTTTTTTGTGTCAAATAAGCAGAAATTTGTTCGTCTTCTTTAGCTTTAAGTGGAGCCATTTCTTTCTCCCTATCTGCATCTACTTTTGTCAAATTATCAAATACATCCAATACTTTTACTTGAGTTTTCATCATACCTCCTTTATATTTTTGTACAAATGGAGGCACAGAAGGATTTTTTGCTAAAATAGAATCTACAGGAATAGCCAATTCTACCATATCTCCACCTTGCACCCCCAAAAACATTTCTCCTAAGTTAGCTTGTGGCATATACATTGCTATAGCACTTTCTTCTTGTAGAAGAGAATCCTCTATATATTGTTTTACCTTAATTTTCACAAAAGAAGTTGTCTTTACTTTAGTAGTATCCGTATGTTTCCCTTTAGTTACCTTATAAAGTACACCATCTTTTGTTGTTTGGTATTTAGACCCACAAGAGACAAGGCTAATCATTGCAACAACTACAGCTAACAAAAAAATAATTTTTTTCATAATTTAGATAATTTTTAATATTTTTTAAAATTGATTTATTACTTTATAAATTGATTTATTATTATATTATTTTCTTCATGAACCCAAGAAATAAAATTTAAATAAAATAAGAATTTTTCCATATTCTTTCTAAAATAATCTCGCCAAAACTACTAGATATTTTTAATTTCTAAAAATTTAATTTTTAAATATACCTTACTCTAAATAAGTTTGTAGCATTTAAAACTTTTTTTATGTATAAAATTGGCAGTGGTATAGACTTTCATCAACTCATAGAAAAAAGACCTTTTATTTTAGGTGGTATAGAAATTCCTTATCACAAAGGTCTACTAGGGCATAGTGATGCAGATGTTTTATTACATGCTATTGTAGATGCTTTATTGGGAGCATTGTCAATAGGAGATATAGGCACACATTTTCCTGATAATGATATGCAGTATAAGAATGCAGATAGCAAACTATTACTTCAACAATGCTATCAACTGATTACCCATAAAGGCTATGAGGTAGTAAATATTGATGCTACTGTTTGTTTACAAAAACCAAAAATTATGCCTTTTATTGCTGAAATGAAAACCGCTATTAGAAAAATCCTAAATATCCCAGTAGAAAATATTTCTATCAAAGCCACAACCACAGAAAAAATGGGATTCGTAGGCAGAGAGGAAGGCATAATGGCTATAGCAAATACTTTATTACAAATCAAATCTTTACCTATAAAAATTATCAATACCACTACTTTTCCATTGCCACTCTATGCTAGTGCAGGTGCTTCCGGTATGGACTTACGAGCATACATACAACAAGACCTACCATTAGCACCTATGCAAAGAATACTTATTCCCACAGGATTATTTATGGAAATACCACTAGGATATGAAGCACAAATACGAAGTAGAAGTGGATTAGCAATAAATGAAGGCATTATATGTCTTAATAGTCCCGGCACTATAGATGCCGATTATAGAGGAGAAATAAAAATTATTTTAATGAATACCTCTGAAAAAAATTTTACCATCCATCCAGGAGATAAGATAGCCCAAATAATAGTTCAAAAAATAGAACACGTACAATGGTTTCCGACCACGCAAATTAATAATACGGAAAGACAAAAAAAAGGATTTGGACATACAGGATTACAATAAAATAATAGGTAATTTATGAAATATATTATTCTTTCTCTGTGTTTTGTTATTCTCATAAATAGCTGCACGTCTACACGAAATAAAGCCACAACTGTTTTAGAAAATACAACCTCTGATAGTATTGCCCCCAATACTCTAATATCAGTAGATACTATAGGGAAAGATTCCACGCAACAAACCCTACAAAAATATATACTCCCCAATATAATATCTTTTATAGATACTATACAAACTTTGTCTATAAAAGGAAACTTTGATTATGCTACCTCAAATAAAAATTTTCAAGCCAATATTCATATTCGTATCCAAAAAGACTCTCTTATATGGATTTCTATCACCTACTTAGGATTTGAAATTGCACGAATACTAGCTCAGCCTCATATAATACATATTTATAATAAGCTAAATGGAGAAATAGAATCTATGTCGTTTTCAGAATTTTTAGCTCAGCAACATTTACCTCTCAATTTTTCTAACCCTTTTCAAATAATAGAAAATTTTCTTTTAGGGTCTTTTCTTGTCAAAGATATAGACTCCATACAACCTACTCCTATAACTAATGAATATCTTTTATTTAAAACTACCTCACTATCCAATACCTCTATCCTAACAACCATCTCATGTAAACAAAAAACGTATTATCCTATTAGTATTCAAATACCTGAATTACTAAATTATATGCTTCAAATCAACTATGATGATTGGAGTTTTGTGCACCCAAATGGCTATTTCTCCTTATTAAGAAAATTATCTATTTACAATATTAAAAATACCCAAGAACCTATTATTGGATTAAATCTCCATCTCACGCAAGCTAATTTTAATAAAAAACTTACTTTTCCTTTCCCTATTAAACAAAATTATTCCCAAAAATAATATAAAATATTTCGTATTAGTTTATAAATACGAATACACTATATCAATGTAAAAATTTCTTTTTATATAAAAACTATTCCTTTTATAAAATAATTTGTTTAATTTCCAAAAATTAAATAAAATAAAGTCAATATGAGAATAGTATTCTCTCTCCTTATTTCCTTAATATATACAATCGTCATAGCACAAGACGATACTATTAGCCAAAATATCATTGTTATAAAAAAAGATACAATAGCTCATGATTTATCTTCTCAATCATGGATTCAACCCATTAAATGGAAACTAAATAAAAATGGTGATAGATTTATAAAATTCGGAGGCTATATTGAAATACTGGCCACAGCCTGGCAAAATAATCCTCACACTACTATAGGTGCTCCTTTCGGACAATCTACTCCCAAACCTTACGACTATAACATAGGATTGCGTAGAGTAAGATTAAGTTTTAATGCTACTCTTAGTCCTAGATGGTCTTCATTAATATGTTTTGGTGTCAATAATTTTTGGGCTACTCACTTTTCCAACAACTTTCCATCTAATCAAATATTAGATGCTTTAATACATTTTAAAGCATACAACTGGCTACAGTTTTCTTTTGGCTTGTCACAAGACGCTTTCTCTAGAGTGAGTGGATATTCTCCAACCGGATCTATATTTGATGATAAAGGAGTAGCCCTGCCAGACGTAAATATTACAGATGACCTTCTTCGCCAATGGGGAATTTTTATTCATGGAAATATCAAACGATTTAATTATAGAACAAGTTTCACAAAACCTTTTCTCGTTACCGGCACAACAAACGTAATGCCTATTATAAAATTTGATAATAATGCTCATTTTGCCTATAATCCTTCTTCTATAGAAATGAAGGGGTATTTCACCTATAATTTTTGGGATATTGATCCATCAGATATTCAAGGAATTGCTTTGAAAACTAATCATTTAGGTAGAAAAAAAATTCTAACTATTGGAACAGGTATTATGTATCAATCTAAAGGTAGTGCCACAGGTACTATCATTACAACCGGTACTTCCATTGATTCTAGCTTGATTTATAATAATATTTTACATTTCTCAGCAGATTTTTTGCTTGATCTCCCTTTTAACAAATATCAAAATGATGTACTTACTATTTATAGTTTATACTTAAACTATAATTTTGGAAAAAACTATCTTAAAACAGGAAGTTTATATTCCTATTCACCCACTTATACAGATAACCATATTCAATCTGCTTCTTTGTATACAGGAAACACAGAACCTATATTGGGTACTGGACATATTTGGCAAACACAAATAGCCTATTTATTTCCTAAAAAATGGTGGTTTAAAAATGCAGGACAAATACAATTAGGAACTTTTTATACTTTATTAAATTTGCAAGCACTGAATAGCTTAATACATAAATTTGATGCTATTTTAAATTTTTATTTCACTTCAAATCTAAAATTTAGTTTAGTTTATAGTACTCGTCCTATTTTTGGAGGTGTTAGTACTCACGATAATTATAAAAAACAAGATGGCAATAAAGGGCAACTTATTTTCCAAACACAAGTAAAGTTTTAAATATATAATTATTTATACTTTTCTTTCCATCGTAAAGAAAGAAATTGCTCTATATCTCTTTCTTTTTGATTATCTTGAGGAGCATAAAATTTTTTTCCTGAAATCACTTTTGGCAAATATTCCTGCTCCACAAAGTGATTATCATAATCATGAGCATATTTATAATCTTTCTTATAATTAAGATCTTTCATTAATTGAGTAGGAGCATTTCTCATATGCAAGGGAACTGGAAGAGTACCTGTTTCTTGTACCAAATTCATTGCCTCGTCAATAGATAAATAGGCACTATTACTTTTAGAAGATGTGGCTAAATAGATGGTACATTGTGAAAGGATAATTCTAGCCTCAGGCATACCAATTTTATGTACCGCCTCAAAAGTACTATTAGCCAAAAGCAAGGCATTGGGATTAGCTAATCCAATATCCTCACTAGCAAGAATAATCATTCTACGAGCAATAAATAAAATGTCTTCTCCTGCATCAAGCATGCGTGCCAACCAATATACCGCAGCATTAGGATCACTGCCTCTAATAGATTTTATGAATGCAGAAATAATATCATAATGGAGTTCCCCATTTTTATCATAAAGAGCAATATTTTTTTGAACAGCACGTTTTACTTGTTGATTATTTATAATTATTTGACCTGTTTCTAAACTACTAAGAATATCTACAATATTTAATAACTTACGAGCATCTCCACCACTAAGAGCCAATAAAGCCTCCGTTTCCTCAACAACAAAGTGCCTTTTTTTTAATAGCTGATCATATTGAATAGCACGATGTAATATATTTAATAAATTTTCTTTCTTTAAATCTTCTAATACAAATACATGACACCGAGAAAGCAATGCTTTATTTACTTCAAATGAAGGATTTTCCGTAGTAGCGCCTATAAGAATAATAACTCCTTTTTCTACTGCTGAAAGTAGTGCATCTTGCTGACTTTTATTAAATCGATGTATTTCATCTATAAATACAATAGGCTGCTCATTCTCTGCATTTTGTATAACTTGCCTAATCTCTTTTATGCCAGATTGGATAGCATTCAACACATAAAAAGGCTTTTTTATTTCATTTGCTATAACTTCTGCTATTGTGGTTTTCCCCACACCCGGAGAACCCCAAAATATCATAGAACTTAATTGTTGGTGATCTACCATTTTTCTCAAAATCGAGTTCTCCCCCAATAAATGATCTTGCCCAATAATATCATTAATTTTTGTAGGTCTTATCCGTTCTGCTAAAGGAGGAACAAGCATTAATAATTTTTTTAAAATGTAGCCACGATGGCAATAATCATCTTTAAAATAGATGCAAGATTAAAATCTTGAGAATGGGCAACAACCGAAGATTCCACTTGCATAACAGTATCCGTTACATTAACAATAGTAAAATTATCTAAAAATAAATGTGTAAGCATATCTTTATTTAATTTTTATTTATGTAAATTAGAGTCTTCTGCTTACTAAAAAGTTACAAGAAAAAAAATTTATACAATACAACTAATGTTGATAATCATACTACTTACTTTTAACTTTTTTCAAGGAAAAAAGTTCTTGTACCCAATCTATTTTTTTTAAAGTGTTAAACCATACATACCCAAATACAGCAGAAAGAAAAGAAGCAATAATAACTGAAAGTTTAGCAGTTTCTAAAGTAGATAAATGATTCGGGAAACTTAAGTTTGCCACAAAAATAGACATAGTAAACCCTATACCTGCCAAAAATCCCACACCTATAATATCAAACATAGTAAGTGATTTTGAAAGTTCTACAATTTTAAGATTTTTGACACCTATTCTTGTAATTAAAAAAATTCCCAATGGCTTGCCAATAACCAAACCAAAGAAAATTCCTAAAAATACACGCATAGGGAAATCTCCAATATTAAAATGAATAGCTATAGCAGTATTGCTGAGCACAAACAAAGGCAATATCCCAAAATTTACAATTTTAGAAATAGAATGTTCTGTTTTTCTTAATGTTTCTAATGGCATAAGCATCGCTACAATAACCCCTGAAAGCGTAGCGTGTAAACCTGATAAATGCAAACAATACCACAATAAAATATATAATAGGTAATTACAAAATATAGGTAGTTTTATTTTTCTTTGTAACGAAAGATAAAGTACAAAAGAGACAATTGCAGTAAGTAAAAAATAACCTATTTGAATTTTTTCTCCATAAAACAAAGCAATGATAGTAATAGCTCCCAAATCATCAAAAATAGCCAATGCCATAAGAAATATTTTTATTTCTCGAGGTATAGATTTCCCTAACATAGAAAGCACCGCTAAGGAAAAAGCAATATCCGTAGCCGTAGGTATTGCCCACCCTATTTTATAATCTGTCCCTTTATTAAATAGTGAATATACAATAGCTGGCAATATCATACCTCCTATAGCTGCAACCAAAGGTAAAGATGCTTTTTTTATAGTATTAAGAGAACCCTCCACTAATTCATGTTTAATTTCTGCCCCTATAGTGAAAAAAAATAAAGGCATTAATAAATCGTTAATTATCAATAAGGAAGATTCTGGCAAATGAAAACTATTGAATCCAGAAAAACTATAACGCCACATATTAATATATTGCTCACTAAAAGGAAATGCATTACTCAACAATAAAGATACAATACTTAATATAATTAAAATAATACTAGCAGAATTTTCTTCTCTAAGAAATTTTTGAAAATGGTCTTTTATTTTTTTGGCAGATTGTATTTTTTTCTTCATATAAAAATCAAATTTTCGTTACAAAACTAACTATTTTAAAATATACAAATAATAATTTGACAAATTTGAAGAAACAAGCATTGAATTATTTTCAAAATATTTATATTTTAAACTATAGAAAACTTGCTTACTATCTCTATAGAGGAGATTGCTGTTCTCAATTCAAATTCAATAATATTTAAGGCTTCAATATTATCATTACTTATTATTATTTATTTTTTTTATAAATATAATAAGTAATAATAATAAAAATCAGGTTAGGAGTCCACGCAGCAAGCATTGGCGGAAAATTTGCTTTTGTTGCAAAAACATTAGAAAATCTATCACACAATACATAAGTAACCATAAGTAAAAATCCTATAGAAATATGTAAACCACTTCCTCCTCTTATTTTTTTTGAAGCTAAAATAGCTGCCAAAATAGAAAGTAATACAATAGTAAATGGTGCTGTGTTGCGACGATGCTTCTCAAAAATCAAAGCACTAACATCTTCACCTCCTTGTAATTCTTTTTTTCTAATCATTCTTTCCAACTCCGGCGTAGTAAGGTTATCTTTTAAATAGCTATTTCCCAAAATATCATCAGGCAAAAGATTAGTGTTAAGAAATAAACTATCAAATACTTCCATTTTTTCTTTATCTTTTTGCATAATAATTTTTTTTACATTCATAGCTTGCCATTTTTTAGAAATCTCATTCCATTTTAAACTACTAGCAATCCACCTCTCTTTCAACTCATGATTGATTATAACATCTACAAAAAATGGTCTTCCATTTTGAAGAATCACATCATAGTTTTTAATCACCCAATATTCATTCTCATTAGCTCGAATATATTTATTAGGAATAAATTTTTGATTAGCAGAATTTCCGTGATCTATATACTTCAACTCAAAATCACTTCGCAACTTACTAGCATGTGGTACTATTACATATAATCCAACCCAATTAATAGTACCACATAATAATCCCGCGATAATATAAGGTTTTAAAAATCGAAAAGTACTCACACCTGCCGCTTTCATTGCAATAATTTCATTATGTAATGCCAATCTTGAAGTAAGAAAAATAATACTTAAAAATACAAATATCGGCATCAGCATAGATGCCAATAAAGGAATATAGCCTTTGTATCTAGTATTCATCAATTCCCAAATGGAGAGATTGTTTCGAATAAAAACATCTGCATTTTCACTATAATCAATACTTAAAGTGATAAGCATAAATAAGAGTATAGAAAACAAAAAGGTAGATACAAATTTTTTTAGAATATATCTATCTAATATTGATAAATACAGACCCCTTATACCTTTTATTTTCATTAGATCGCTAAAATAGTTTAATCTTAAAAAATTGCTTTACATGTATAGATTAACTTCATTATAAAAAGTATCTCGTTCTACAGGTTGGTTTCCAACTATAGAAATAAGATGTATAATTTGTTCTGTACTCATGAAAGGATGTACCTCTTCCGCTCCTGCCATAGAATAAATTTTAGTAGTGTCATCAATAGTTCCATCCAAATCATCTACACCAAAAGATAAAGATAGTTGAGCATTATCTCGTCCTATCATTGGCCAATAAGCCTTTAAATGAGGAATATTATCTAAGAACAACCGAGAAATAGCAAACATTTTTAAATCCTCTATAATAGAACACTCTTCTATATGAGACATCTCATTATTTTTATTTCTAAATTTTAATGGAATAAAACAATTAAATCCTTGAGTTTTATCTTGCAAATTTCTTAATAACTCCATATGCTCTATCCTATTTTTATAGCTTTCTATATGTCCATACAAAATAGTCGCATTAGTCGGAATATCTAACTGATGAGCTATTTGATGTACTTCTATCCAACCTTCTGTTGATACCTTATCACCACAAATTTTTGCTCTTATTTCATGGTCAAAAATCTCACTTCCACCTCCAGGTATAGAATCTAAGCCTGCTTCTTTTATTATTTTTAACCCTTGCTCTGTAGTAAGATTAGCCTTTTTAAACATATATGCCAATTCTACAGCTGTAAATCCTTTTATCACCAACTTAGGGCGATAGTTTTTGATTTGCTGTAATAAATCTACAAAAAAATACAAATCCATTTTTGGATGTACGCCTCCTACAATATGTACTTCCGTTACATCTTTATCATCATATTTTTTAACAATATCCATCATCTCCGCAATAGAATACTGCCATGCATCGGGACTTTTATGAGCATACGAACTAGAATAAGCACAAAATTTACATGAATAAATACAAATATTAGTAGGTTCTATATGAAAATTTTTATTAAAAAAAACTTTTCTGCCAAACTTTTTTTCTTTCACTTCATTTGCCAATGCTCCAAGCCAAGATAATTCTCCTTGTTCAAAAAGTAAGATCCCTTCTTCGTTTGTAACCCTTTGTTCATGAATAATTTTTTTAGCAATTGATTGCAATAAAGGATTTTTAATATTCTTGATAATCGTTTTTATAGATTCTGTCATAAGGTCAATTTATAATATTATTATACCATTAAAGTACAAAGGTAATTTAAAGTTTTAATACCATAAAGTTTGTCAAACCTAAAATATAATTTCTATGTTTATTATAAAGCTTATATTTTTTGTAAAAAGAATACTTTTACTATGAAAAAGTATGATAAATCTTATTAAAGAATGAATACCCTTCGATATTTCAATTTTTATGGTTAGATTATAAAAATATAATTTTTTTTTGGAATTATATTAAATAACATAATTTTGCAATTACAAAATATTATAAGTTATGTCAGATGTAGCAACAAAAGTAAAAAAAATCATTACCGAAAAACTAGGTGTTCAAGACAAAGAAGTTACTAACGAAGCTTCTTTCGCTAATGATCTTGGTGCAGACTCTTTAGACCAAGTAGAATTAATTATGGAATTTGAAAAAGAATTTAATCTTTCTATTCCTGATGATCAAGCTGAAAAAATCACTACTGTAGGTCAAGCTATTGACTATTTGGAAAAGAATGCTAAATAATTATTTAGCATTCTTTAATACCAATTTTTAAATTGTAGAGAATTTAAATTACTATGCGAACCATTAGATTAAAGCGAGTAGTCGTGACCGGTATGGGTATTACTTCTCCTCTTGGTAATGCTCTATCCGAATATTGGAATGCATTATTAGAAGGTAAATCTGGAGCTACACCTATTACTTTATTTGATGCAAGTAAATTTAGAACCAAATTCGCTTGTGAAGTTAAAAATTTTGATCCTACGGCATTTATGGAAAGGAAAGAAGTCCGTAAAATGGATCGTTATTGTCAATTTGCCGTTGCAACAGCTACAGAAGCAATAGAACATTCCAAATTATTATCAGGCTCTTACAACCCAGATAGAGTAGGTGTAATCGTAGGTAGTGGCATAGGAGGATTTACAACACAACAAGAAGAAATTTTAAACTTTGGTAAAGGAGATGGTACTCCAAAATTTAATCCCTTTTTTATTCCAAAACTTATTTCAGATATTGCCGCAGGACAAATTTCTATACGCTATGGATTAAGAGGTCCAAACTATGCCGTAGTAAGTGCTTGTGCTTCTTCTACCCATAGTATTTTAGATGCCTTTAATCATATACGCATGGGGAAAGCTGATGCCATGATATCTGGAGGGAGTGAGGCTGTAATTACAGAAAGTGGAGTAGGTGGTTTTAATTCATTGCGAGCTCTTAGTGAAAGAAATAACGATCCTATTACAGCTAGTAGACCTTTTGATAAAGACAGGGATGGCTTTGTATTAGGCGAAGGTGCAGGAGTACTAATACTGGAAGAATTAGAACACGCCAAGGAAAGAGGTGCCAATATTTATTGTGAAATA
>JBOFDP010000009.1:0-19772 GCA_051647125.1 Chitinophagaceae bacterium
CAAAATATATTTTTAGATTCTCCCAAGTAGTAATTTTAAAACTTTGAGGAATATATTTTCTATCTATTTTTTGTATATCAGCAATATTTTTTAAATCCATAACATTATAATTCATTCTTGCAAAAGTAGGGAAATAAATAATTATATGCTACCGAACTATAAAGGGATAAAAATATACTCTCTATTTATCGTTAGTCAATATGGAGTAGAAAATGTCATCTAAGGTTTAGAATAAATATCCACCAACCTATATTTTAGGAAAATTATTTTACCTCCCAAGTTTCATATCCTGCAAGTACTTCTTCAGGGGTCATAGCTCCTTTACTCTTTATCAACTCATTGATTTGTTCCTGCATCAACTCATTATATACGGGTCGTTGTACATCATAGAAAACCCCAAAAGGACGAGGCATTTCTATAGAATCTGCAAAGCTTGCCAAGGCTTGAGCCTTATGATAATCTTGGGAATTATGTATCCATAAATCATTTACCGAAATATTATCCTGCTCCAAATTGACTACTTTAGGTGTATTCCCATCCAGTATAATCCCTTTTTCATGGTTTTCCCCAAAAGTTAAGGGCTTGCCTTCTTCTACAAAAATAGTATGGTCAGGCTTGCTTCCTTTGTCGGTAAACAAGTCGAACGTTTTATCATTAAATATAACACAATTTTGGTAAATTTCTAAAAATGAGGTACCTTGATGTTGATGAGCCTTAATCATCATTTGTTGTAAGTGTTTAGGGTCTCTATCCATACTACGGGCAAAAAAAGAAGCTCTAGCTCCTAAAGCTAATGCCGCTGTATTAAAAGGATAGTCTATAGAGCCATAAGGAGACGTTTTTGTTACTTTGTGCAATGCTGAAGTAGGCGAATATTGCCCTTTGGTAAGACCATAAATTTCATTATTAAACATTAATACATTAATATCAATATTTCTTCGTAATAAATGAATGGTATGATTGCCACCTATACTCAAGCTATCTCCATCTCCGGTTACTAACCATACACTTAGGTCTGGACGAACACATTTTAAGCCAGAAGCAATAACGGCAGCTCTACCATGGATCGTATGTACCCCATATACGTTCATATAATAAGGAAAACGACTAGAACAACCGATACCTGAAATAATCGCAAATTTTTCTCTTGGAATACCTAATTGAGAAAATACTGACTGCACCTGTTTTAATATAGAATAATCACCACATCCAGGACACCATTTTACCTCTACATCCAAAGCAAAGTCTTTTGCTGTTAATGTTTGTTTTGTACTTGTTGCCATAAAACTCATTTTATAGATTAATTTAATTTTTGTTCTAAATCGTTAAAACAAAGGTAAATAATTATTTTTACAATTGTATAAAATAATTATTTACCTTCAATATGTAGTTTTTTGTATCAATAAGGCGAAAGGAGAAAAATATTTTTTATTATACATGTACCTTATGATTCTTTAGAATGAGATTGACGGTATTTTCTTCATTTTATTCAATAGATAAATGCTCGGTAAACTTTTTTCTATCCTTAGCTTTTAATTAATATTCCTGATACACCTTATATAATATCCAATGGTCTTGGGAGTAGAGTTTTGACTACCATTTGGGAAGTAATGAGCCCAAGCCCTTGTACTACCGTCTTCCGTACCACTCCAATAACTCACAGGTGAAAAATTGCCTATTATGTGTTTCTTGTTATACATTATATTAAGTTCTTCTTTGGTAGGTAAACGCCAATCATCATATCCACCTGTACGCGATGTTTTGCATTGTTCTACTGCATCATTCCATCTCTTTACACCATCTTTCTCATCGCCTTTTTTTATTGCTATATCATCCACTACTACAAAAATGGCAAGTGGGGTACGAAAAGATAATTCCTTACCATAGACAGTGGTGTCACCATTGCTTAAATAGGCTTTAAAATAATAAGTAGTATTATCGGATAAACCTGTAATTTGGGTATTATAGTTTCCTGTATCAGCACCCCCCCCTGTTACCATAATTTTATTTATACTAGTTACATTTGGAATAGTATCATAAACAAAACCGCGTTCCGTATAAGCAGGAACACCTGCCGATATAATTTTAGCATTCAACATAGCTGAAGTTTCTTTAATATCAAGTACAGACACTGTAGATACTTGCATAATAGGATTAATGGGCATAGTATGATTTACTATATTGTGAGATAATACTAATTTTGTCTCTTTACCACCATCTTCCATTTTATATTCAAGGATCGCAAATGCTCTAATATAATAAGTAGTTAGAGCATGGAGATCCGTAATATTCATTGAATAAGTACCAATATGATTTTGTGTATCAAATATAATAGACACATTATAATTTATTTCCTCAAATAAATAAGGATGTAGGTATTTCGTGTTATGTTCATCGACATATAAAAATCCACGTTTTTTAATAATCACCGTATCTTTCCTACCTTGGTTAGTTATAGAAATATGACCCATTACTTCTATATCTAAAGGAGAAATTCTTATAATGTTGGTTCTTACATTGCTTATGGTAGGCTTTATTTTCTTACAAGATACTAAACATAACTAGCCATGAAGGTACACAATAAAAATACTTTATATAACATATATCTTATAGGTTTTTTAAATGTAACAAAGGTTATAAATACTGGGTCAAAGTTATAAAATATATTGGGAATATTAATCTAATTTTCATAAAATGTAATAAATTTTTTTATTTCAAAAAGTACATCTCTATGAAGTATTACTTATTTGGCTATAGTATTACAATAAAACAAATAAATATTACAAGTAAAATACTATTTTTCAGTCTATCTTTGCTATAATTATCTTTGTAATAAATGAATTATGTCAGAAAAAATTACTTCACAATTAATAGATTATGCAGCATGGTATAATGATTTGGTTATAAAAGGAGGGTTGGCAGATTACTCTGCAGTAAGGGGATGTATGGTCATAAAACCCTATGGATACACCTTGTGGGAAAATGTGCAACAACTTCTTGACAAACGTTTTAAAGACACGGGTCATACCAATGCATATTTCCCCTTACTCATTCCAAAAAGTTTTTTTACTAAGGAGGCTAGCCATATAGAAGGCTTTGCCAAAGAGTGTGCTGTGGTTACCCATTATCGCTTAAAAACCGATACAAATACACAGCAAATAATAGTAGACGAAAAAGCCAAATTGGAAGAAGAACTTATTGTACGACCCACCTCCGAAACCATTATTTGGAATACTTATAAGGACTGGATACGTAGTTATAGAGATTTGCCAATACTTGTCAATCAATGGGCAAATGTAGTACGTTGGGAAATGCGTACAAGATTGTTTCTACGTACAACAGAATTTTTATGGCAAGAAGGTCATACCGCCCATGCTACCAAACAAGAAGCTATTGAGGAAACAGAAAAAATACTGGATATATATGCTGATTTTCTTGAACAGGAGATGGCTATTCCTGTTATTAAGGGAGTCAAAACGGCTAATGAGCGTTTTTCGGGTGCTTTAGAAACCTATTGTATAGAGGCTTTAATGCAAGATGGAAAAGCCTTGCAGGCAGGTACTTCACATTTTTTAGGACAAAATTTTTCCAAAGCTTTTGATGTCAAATTTCTTACTCCCCAGAACCAGTATGAATATGTATGGGCTACTAGCTGGGGAGTAAGCACAAGATTAATAGGAGCTTTGATTATGTGTCATAGTGATAACCAAGGTTTACAAATACCTCCACGTATAGCTCCTTATCAGGTAGTATTAGTGCCTATATTTAAGGGCGAAGATTCTATTGCTGTATTAAATGAATATGCCGAGAAAATGATTTGTATTTTAAAAGACAAAAATATTCGTTATAAATGGGATAAGGCTACTACTATGCGTCCGGGGTGGAAGTTTGCAGAATATGAATTAAAAGGTGTGCCTATTCGTATTTCTTTTGGAATGAAGGAGGTTGAAAAAAAAGAGATAGAAATAGAGCGTAGAGATAAACAAGAAAAGCGAACGATATCTTTTAAAAATTTGGAAATAGAACTACCCCAACTATTAGAAGATATTCAGAAAAATATGTATAACCGTGCTTTAGAATATAGAAATCATCATATTACTCAAGTAGATACATGGCAGGAATTTGAAAAAGTGCTGAAAGAAAAAGGGGGGTTTATTGCTGCTCATTGGGATGGTACGCTTGAAACAGAAAATAAAATTAAAGAACTCACAAAAGCTACCATTCGTTGTATTCCTTTAAACCATGTTCAAGAAAAAGGTAAATGTATACTTACAGGAAAAGAGAGTATACAAAGAGTATTATTTGCCATAGCTTATTAACTAGGAAATATTAAAAAATATATTCATAATTGATAAAGAGATTTATCAACATTTATAATGGATCTATCCATTTTTGTTGTAATAATTTTTCTATTAGTATTTGGGGCATGCGTAATTTGGCTTCATAACTTACACCTGCTATATGAGGGGAGAGTATCACATTTGACATTTGAGATAGTTGATGTAATTCATGTTGTTGCTTTGAGCTAAGTGTATTCCAATTTTCATTTTCAAAAACATCAATAGCTGCAGCAGTAATTATTTTTTTATTAAGGGTATGAATAAGGTCTTCTAATATCAATATCTCTCCGCGTGATACATTGATAAGTATAGGATATTTTTTGGTGCGTGTAAGGAGGGAAATATTTATCATATGTTTAGTTTCTTCTGTAAGAGGTACATGAAATGTAATAATATCACTTTCTTGCAGAATAGTTTCCATGCTTACAGGTTCTACATATTCATATATGGAGGATTTATATTTATCATATCCTATGAGTTTGCATTCAAAATTTTCCAATACTTTGGCTACGGCAGTACCTGTATGCCCCATGCCTACTATACCTATAGTTTTACTTTTTATTTCGGTGGGTGTATTTTCGTTGCGTGTCCATTTCCCTTGTTTTAGTTCATAGTTGGCTTTACAAATATTATGTAATATTGCCAAGATAACCGTCAGCACATGTTCTCCTACAGAAGGAGCATTCCCTTCAGGAGTGGTAAGAATACAGATATTTTTTTTACTTGCATATAAAACATCTACATGATCTAATCCACTACCAAGCCTACCCATCCATTTCATTTTATAGGCATTAGATAATATCGTTTTATCTAATGGAATGCGGGTGCTAAAAATCATTCCTTCATAGTGGGCTATACATTTTCCTAACTCTTGATAGCTGATATTTGGCTGATAATCCACTACTATATTGTAAGCCCTTAATATTGTAAGAATATTATGAGGTACGGGAGCTATAATTAAGACCTGTTGCATAAATTTTATATTGTGTTCATTAGAAAAGTAAGTTCACAAAATTGTTGAGGAGATAATTGTTCTGGTCTTTTAGAAAAAATAGGTTGTTGTATAATGTCTTTATTAAATAGATAACCCGCACTATTTCGTAAGGTTTTCCTACGTTGAGAGAAGGATATTTTTACTAAAGCAAACAATAACGACTGATTTTTAAAATCCAACGGTTTGGATTTATGTTTTAAAAGAATAATACCACTCATTACTTTTGGTGGAGGCAGAAAACTCTCAGGATTTACATCAAATAGATATTGAGCATCAAAAAATACCTGTGTAAGTATACTCGTAATCCCGTATATCTTACTCCCCTCCTTGGCGGTAATACGCTTGGCTACTTCTTTTTGGAACATCCCTATCATCCCCTTTACATTATCTTGCCATTCTATAATTTTAAATACAATCTGTGTAGATATATTATAGGGGAAATTTCCTATAATAAAAAACGGCTCTTTAAAAGGTATCTCCATTTTCAATATATCAGCTTCTATAAGCCTTGTATTTGTGTTTATAAATAAGGGTTGTAAGATGCGTAATTTATCTTTATCTATTTCTATAGCTTTGAAATTAATATGGGGTATTTTTAATAAATGTTTTGTAAGTATGCCTGTGCCAGGACCTATTTCTATAAGATACGTAAAGGTTTGTTCGCTCAAATAGCTAATTATTTGATATACTATTTGGGTATCTTTTAAAAAATGTTGCCCTAAAGATTTCTTAATAATCATAAAAAAAGCAAATTTATTATATTTTTATCCTAATAAAATTTTTTTAGATACTACCGTACGTTCTAAGAATCGAGAAGCCAATATATTGAAATGAGTGGGATCTTCTGTTGTGAATAATGCTTGTGTTTGATGTGTGGTTAACAGAGATTTTATATGTTGATGTAGCTCCAAATATTCCTGTAAGCTTTTTGCTACAATTGCTCCTTGTGTAATAATATGTATATGAGAGGGTAAAAATTTCCTGATTTTATGTATCAAAAAAGGATAGTGAGTACACCCTAAAATAATAGTATCTATATTTAAATTTTGGCGTAGTAATTGGGTAATGTGTTTTTTTATAAAATAATCTGTGCCTTCAGAATTAATCTCATCATTTTCAACTATCTCCACCCATATAGGGCAAGCCTCTTGATATACCTTTATATGGGGAAATTTCTCTTTAATTTCGAGTATATAAGATTGAGAATCTACAGTACCTTTTGTGGCTAATATACCTATATGTTTTGTGGTTGTAACAGAATCTATAATTTCTGTAGTAGGGCGAATAATTCCTAATACTTTAGGAGGATTTTTGAGTGTGGGCAAAAAAGTCTGTTGTATTTTAGATAAAGCCTTTGCAGAGGCAGTATTACAAGCAATGATAATTAAAGGACAATGCATTTCCAAAAAAGCTTTAACCCCTTCAATTGTGTATTGATAAACTGTTTCCATAGATTTTTGCCCATATGGATTACGAGCATTATCTCCTATATAGATATAATCATAGGTAGGCAAATAGTTTAAAAAATCTTTTAAGATTACTAACCCTCCATATCCCGAATCAAATACTCCAATAGCACCATTATCATTGTTTTGCATATTCGGTTACTCTAAATTATAGGGTAAAAAAATCAGCTTTTCATGATCTTCATTTGAAAGTATTAAGTCTATTTTTTGTGTTTTTGAATTTTCTATAAATTCTATTTTAGACATTTTTGGAAGTAAGCGAATATATAAAGTTTCCATCTCCATTTCAGCATGGGCACACATCATACGAGTCATCCCCATATTTTCCTGAATAGAGAGCTTCCTCTCTTGTATAGAACATCCACCAAAGTATCTATTGCAGGCAGATCGTCCATAAAATTTTGTGGTTGTAGGTGCTTCTTTTGGATGCTCAAAGGTGATAGTTACCTCTACCGCAGAATCTACTTGATGAAGGTTCTTATTTTGCTCATAAGCATATAGCCTCCAAGGGGTACCCATAAGTAGAGATTCTTCAAAAGTAATTGTTTTTTGTACGTTTGTAACATTTTTTGAAGTACCACAACTCCAAATTAACAAACAGATAGAGAATACGATAAGTAAGTGATAAATTTTTGATAATAGCATCATTAATTATTTTTCTATAGTTTACAATTGTTTTTTAGGAATGCCTGAAAAAATATGTTTTTCACTCCCATAAGAAGAGCGTACTAAGGGGCTACTTTCTACATAGTCAAAGCCTACTTCATAGCCTATACTTTTCCATTCTTCAAATTCTTCAGGAGTAACAAATCGGTGTATTGCCAGATGTTTTTTGGTGGGTTGTAAATATTGCCCAAGCGTAAGAACGTCTACACCATTGTTAAAAAGATCTTTCATAGTTTGAAGAATTTCCTGCCTGTTCTCTCCCACTCCCAACATGATACCACTTTTAGTTCGCATACCTTTCTTTTTTAGATAATTTAAAACTTTCATACTACAGTTATATTTAGCTTGTATGCGTATTTTTTTGCTTAGCCTTTCTACCGTTTCTATATTATGGCTTACCACTTCTGGTGGTATGGCTATAATTTTGTCAAGACATTCTTCTCTACCTTTAAAATCAGGTATCAAAGTTTCTAAAGTTACCTGTGGGATAAGGGTTTTTGTAGCATATATTGTATTTTGCCAAATAGTAGATCCTAAATCTGGTAAATCATCTCTATCTACAGAGGTTATTACGGCATGCTTTACTCCCATTGTAGAAATACTTTCAGCAATAAGTTGAGGTTCTTCCCAATCTACAGGTTCTGGCTTGCCCGTAGCTACTGCACAAAATTGACAACTTCGAGTACAAATATTTCCTAAAATCATAAAAGTAGCAGTACCTTTACTCCAACACTTTCCCATATTTGGGCAATTGCCACTTTCACAAATAGTATGTAATTTCTTATTATCTACCAGTTCCCTTACTGCAAGATATTTTTTACCCGTAGGGAGTTTTCCCTTTAGCCAGTTAGGTTTTATAGATATAGTACAATCTGTAGACACAAGCAATTTTGTTATTTTCAACTCGACAAAGTTACAACAATAGTTGAAAAAATAGCAATAAAAAATACTCCAATAATATAAAAAAATTATACTTTTGCTAAAGTAAAAAGAATCTCCTTGTATGATGGCATATTTTTATACATTTATTCATAATGTGTTTATTGGCTTTATTGCATTGTTCCCAGTAATCAATCCTATAGGTACAGCATTTGTGGTAAATCCCTTTTTAGAAAATTTATCTCATGAAGAGCGTAAATCTGTTGTTAAAAAAATTACTTTATATACATTTTATTTATGTGTTGTAGCATTGGTATCAGGACGTTGGATTTTAGAATTATTTGGCTTGTCCATACCTATAGTGCGATTAGCTGGGGGTATAGTGATTACAAAAATAGGTTGGGATGTACTTTACGATAATAATACTATGGCAGACAAACAAGTAAATACAAATACAAAATCAAGTTTAGCAAATAAACTATTTTATCCCATTACCTTTCCCATTACAGCTGGAGGAGGAGCAATTGCCGTATTATTTGCATTAAGTGCCCATAGTACAGATGCTAATATTATCCAGAATGGAATTAATTTATTGGCTATTGTTATTTCTATTGTTGCTATATGTATTCTTGTTTATATTTTTTACCTTAATAGTAATAAAGTAATACAAAGAATAGGTAATAAAAATCAGTCTGTAGTAAGCCGTATTATGGCATTTCTTATTATGTGTGTAGGCTTACAGATAGCTATTACTGGTATTGAACAATTGGTTAAAAGGTTTTAATCATGGTGTCCTTCAGGCTCTACATGAATAGAGGAATGGCAATTAGGAATATTGGTTTTAAGCTCTAATTCTATTTCATCCATAATATCATGAGCGCGTTGAATACTCATGTTAGGTTGTATGTGAATACATATATTGACAAAAATAAATTCTCCCGAACGACGAACTTTTAAACCATGAAATCGTACAATTTTTTTATTCTGTAAAAATATATTTTCTATCTTCTTATAGGTTTGTTTAGGACTTTTATCTAGTAAAATATCAATAGCCTGCTTGGCAAGTTTTATCGCCATAGTAAAGACGATAATGCTTATCATAAGAGCCGCCACAATATCTACCCACCAATATCCAAACTGTGCCACTACTAATCCTACCAATACAAATAGGGAACTTAACATATCTGAAGAAAAATGTAAGGCATCAGCTTCTAAGGCTTGATTATTATATTTCTTGGCTACACGTTTTAAGGATCTTGAACGCCAATAATCTATACAAATAGAAAGAAGAATGACTATATAGCTCCATATGCTTATTTTTATAGCATGAGCATCATTAGAAAGCAAACGATATATAGATTCCGAAACAATCCATATGCAGGTAATAAATAATAAGGCAGATTGTATAAGAGCAGAAAAATGTTCTATTTTTCCATGTCCAAAATGATGATCTTTATCGGCGGGTTTTAGTGAAAATCGTATGGCATAGAAAGTAATCAAGGTAGCTATTAAATCAAATCCAGAATGTAGGGCTTCGGATAAAATACCCAAGCTGTTGGTAGACAATCCTACTATAAGCTTGGTAACTGTTAGAAGTAATGCTGCAATAATAGAAAGCAAGGTTACGGTTACTTTTTCGTCACGCATATTTAAAAATATTTTTTTGGAAAGGTATGTGTTTAATTACATTTTTTCGGGAGCTATTATTCCTAAAAGAAGTAATCCATCTTTTAATACGATACTACACAAATAGCAAATACGTAGGCGGAGCTGTTTATAATC
The DNA here is from genome assembly GCA_051647125.1 of Chitinophagaceae bacterium. GTDB lineage: Bacteria > Bacteroidota > Bacteroidia > Chitinophagales > Chitinophagaceae > JBOFDP01. The sequence continues at coordinate 10,128 of JBOFDP010000009.1, forward strand.
TTGAGTTTCTGCTTGTAATACCGAATGCTCAGCATAAAAGGAATTATATAATTTAGCGGTTTGATATATATATTGAGCTATTAAACTGGGGTCATATTCTTGTGCTGATTTCTGAATAGTTTCAGGATAGGTTTCTAACCATTTTATTAATTCTTTTTCTTCAGGATATAAACCAGCATTGATTTTAAAGGGATGAAATTGGCTATTTTTTCGTAAAATACTTTGTATTCTTGCATAAGTATATTGTATAAATGGACCTGTAAATCCATGTAAATCTATAGACTCTTCAGGATTAAAAAGAATTTTTTTCTTAGGATTTACTCGAAGCAAGAAAAATTTTAATGCTGAAAGACCTATTTGTTCTACAAGTATATTTAATTCTTTTTCAGAAAAATCATCTACTTTGCCTAATATCTTTGTTTGCTCTGAAGCTATTTTGACCATAGTATCAAGCAAATCATCTGCATCTACTACCGTACCTTCTCTACTTTTCATTTTCCCCGAAGGCAATTCTACCATACCATAAGAAAGGTGATAAATACCTTTGACATAAGGTTTATTTATTTTTTCCAAAATAAGTTTTAATATTTGGAAATGATAGTTTTGTTCATCCCCCACGATATAAATACTTTTTGTATAAGAAAAATCTTGATATCGTATATCTGCCAACCCTAAATCTTGGGTAATATAGACGGAAGTACCATCAGAACGAAGCAATAATTTCTCATCTAATCCATCCTCTCTAAGATCTATCCATATACTTTTATCTTCTTTTTGTTGGACTATATTTTTTGTTAATGCTTCTTGTATAAATTCTTTACCTAAGAGGTACGTATTACTTTCATAATAAATTTTATCAAATTGGCTGTCTATCCTTTGGTAAGTTTGCTCAAATCCCTCATATACCCAATCATTCATCATATGCCATAAGGCAAGTATATGAGTATCTTTATTTTCCCAATTTATAAGCATTTGTTTTACTTCTTGCATACATTGGGTATCATTTCGCAAAAGCTCATTGAGTTTTTTCTGTGATCCCTCTTTTTTCTCTTCAGGGAGATTTTCTATTTCCAATTGCAATTGTTGTATTTTTGGATTAATGATATTTGAAAAATCATGTGCTTGTACTTGCTGTAATAATATATGTGCTTGATATTTTAATTCTTTTTCAAATAATACATAATAGTTACCCACAAAATGATCACCTTTTTGATGTTCTGATTGAGGGGTTTTTCCTTGGGCAAAATGCTGCCATGCCCACATAGATTTAGAAATATGTATACCTCTATCATTAACTACACTAGTTTTAAAAACACGAAAACCAGCTTTTTGCATAATCCTGCACATGCTCATTCCCAAAAAATTATTTCGTAAATGTCCTAAATGTAGAGGCTTATTGGTATTAGGAGAGGAATATTCTATAATAACGTTTTCAGACAGATTATTCTCTTGTTGTCCAAAATTTTGTTGCGTATAGGTGTGTTCTAAAAAATGTATCCAATAGCTATCTGAGATTACAAAATTTAGAAACCCTTTAACTATATTATACGATGCTATTTGAGGAAGCTCAAGTTGTATATGCTTTCCTATTAAAGTCCCGATTTCCATCATATTTTTTTGCATATGCTTGACGAGTGGAAAAAGAACAAAAGTATATTCTCCCTCAAATTGTGAGTGTGTAGGCTGTACATGCACTTCTAAAAATTTAATCTCTTGCAAAGCCAAGAAGGCACTAATTTTTTCTTCTATTAGGGTTTTGATATTCATATTTTTTTGCCATATACAACAAAAGTAAAATAAAAAGGCTATTTTTGCAAATGGAAATATGTCGGCATTTAAAAATCATATCTTAAAATTTGTAGACTTCTTTCATCCTTTAGTAAAATGGATATTACCTTTGCAAACATATAGATACGCTTTTTTTGGGGTTATTAATGTATTGTTAGATTTTGCACTGTCTAATTATTGCTATTACATTGCCTATTCTGGGAAAGATATAACTTCTATACAGTTGTATTTTTTTGCTTTCCATACCCACACACATACATTAGCAAACTTTACTTCTGCCTGTATTATGATTCCTTTAGGATTTTTAATAATGAGTTATTTTGTATTCCCAGAAGCTAGCCTTAAAAAATATAATCAACTAATAAGGTATGCTATAGTGGCTATTTCTAATTTTTTTGTAGTGGTATTACTCACTAAATTTTTTGTAGAAATATGTGGTTTTGTATTTTGGACTTCAAAAAGTTTAGTTACCATCATCACTGTTATAGCGAGCTATCTCTTACAAACCCGATTTACTTTTGTGCAATACGACAAAGAACAATAAAAATATAATTATGAAAAGGGCAAATTTTTTTTTATTTTCAATTTTTTTTACCCTACAAATACCTGCCCAAATTTTGATAGGTTCTAAAATAGAAATTTCTTCTTCTTTAGTACTTACCAAGCTATCAAATCATGTTTATATACATACTTCATTCCTTCAGACTCAAGATTTTGGAAATGTGCCTTGTAATGGGATGGTCGTTATAGATAATAATGAAGTTATAATATTTGATACGCCAACCAACAACCAATGACAGCCTATCTGCAAAATTAATACACTATATAGAACATCATTTAAATTCAAAAATTATAGCTATTATACCTACTCATTTTCATAAGGATTGTTTGGGAGGATTAAAAAAATTTCATCAAATGAATATACCTTCTTATGCGTATTTAAAAACAATTACAATAGCCAAAGATAAACAGATACAAATTCCTCAATATAGTTTTGATAGCATTTTACGGTTATTGGTAGGAAAAGAGGAAATATATGCTCAATTTGTAGGAGAAGGACATTCCGAAGATAATATTATAGGATATTTTCCCAAAGAGAAAATTTTATTTGGAGGATGTTTAGTTAAGGAATTAGGTGTGGGGAAAGGGAATTTAGAGGATGCTAATATTGATAATTGGAAAAGCTCTATATTATACTTAAAAAAATTATACCACTCTTTGACAACGGTTATTCCTGGTCATGGACAGTATGGAAATAGTCAATTACTAGATTATACAATTAGCTTATTTCAATAAATTTATCTTTATTTTAGCTTGCTTTTTATTGCTGTATTTCTTTCTCCAATATTCACTCACTACTCAACCCCCATGTTCTATAGCTATTACTATTTGCTTTGTATCTTTACTATTGGTAACATTATCAATTTATATTTCTTTAATATCTGCTCCTAAAGCAATAAGATTTTCAGTAATATTGGCATATCCACGTTGCATATGTTGTATCCCATGTACCACACTTTCACCCTCTGCCATCAATGCTGCTAATGCAACAGTAGCACCTGCTCTTATATCCATCATTTGTAATACTCCATTATGAAAAGGAGTTGGTCCTTGAATTTTTATAGCTTGATGAGGATAAATTTTAGTTTTATCATAATTAAATAAGTAGAATGTTTCTGGGTCTTCTACAGGAATATCAATAAATGAGATAACAGCCCCCAATTTTTTGATTTCTTCAACATATGAAAAACGGTTTTCAAATAATCGTTCTTGTATTATACTGGTACCATTAGCCTGTGTCATTAATAACGCCCAAAGCGGTTGAATATCTGTCATAAAGCCCGGATAAACATCTGTATAGACCTTGTCTACAACATGAAAACCTCCTTTATAAAAATATCGAATCGTTTGCTCCTCTAAAATTTCTATACCTACATTAGCCTTTAAAAAGTAGTTATTTAAAGGTTGCATTAATTTATGATCTATTCCTTTCACTACTACATTTCCCTTTGTAACTACGCCAGATACAGCATAAGTAGCTGCTACCAAACGATCTCCCATAAGCTGATGGGGTTCTTTTTGTTTTAATACCGAACTCCCTTTTGATACAATATCATTTCCTTTCCTTTTGATACATGCTCCTCCCTTGTTTAGAAATTTTATCATATCGTCTACTTCTGGTTCTGTAGAGGCATTTTTTATAATAATTTCATTCGGAGATTTAGCCGCTATCATTAATAATAATTCCGTACCTGTGTGTGAGGGTTTCTCAAAAATACAAGTACCTTGAGGCATTTTTAATAGTGTAGATATATAGTATTCTTCATTAAGATTGTACTCTATTTTAATACTTAATTGTTGCATTGCATTAATAATTCTATTAATAGACCTTGTTCCTAAACGACAACCTCCAGGATTGGGTATTTCTGCTCTTTCAAAGGCATATAACAATGGAGCAAACATTAAAAAACTACTTCTTATTTTAGATGCAAAATACAAATCTAAACGAGCAGTATTCATCCCCTTATTATTGATAACTAAGGTATTTTTATGCTTAAAATAAGCGTCTGCCCCCAGCTTGTGAATAAGCTTTAGTAAATAATCTACATCTAAAATACGAGGCACTTTTTCTATAATTACATCCCCCTCAAATAGTAATGCAGCTATCATAAGCTTGATAGCTGCATTTTTGGCGCCTTCTATAATTATTTCACCTTTTAAAGGTTTTCCTCCTTGCACTATATAAGCCTCTTTCATATACTAAAAATCCTTATCCTTTAAAATTTTCGTCCCATCCTTTTACAAAGCGTGCATAAGAATGATAACGCCATTTAGAAACGTCCATAGCCGCATTAAACAATTCTTGACCCTCAGTAGGATATTCTTTTAACAAGGCATTATATCGCACTTCACCTTTTAGGAAATCTTCAAATTTATCCCATTTGGGTTCTTTAGAATCTAAAATAAATGGATTTTTTCCTTGTTTTTCCAAGTCGGGGTTATATCTCCATAAATGCCAATAACCACATTGTACTGCTTCTGCCTCTCTTTCTTGGGTTTCAGACATACCTTTTTCCATACCATGAGCAATACAAGGAGAATAAGCAATAATCAAAGAAGGTCCGTTATAAGCTTCTGCTTCCTTAATAGCCCTTAATGTTTGTGCCTGGTTTGCTCCCATAGCTATCTGGGCTACATATACATATCCATAAGTAGTAGCCATAAGCCCAAGGTCTTTCTTACGTATTTTTTTGCCCGTAGCTGCAAACTTGGCTATTGCTGCCATAGGAGTAGATTTAGAAGATTGTCCACCAGTGTTGGAATATACTTCGGTATCTACCACAAAAAGATTAATATTTTCGCCTGTGGATAATACATGATCTACCCCTCCATATCCTATGTCATAAGCCCATCCATCACCACCAAGTACCCATTGTGATGTTTTTATAATATAAGCTTTTAGCTCCCTAATTTTTTTACCAATTTCGCAAGTAGTATTTTCTAATAAGGCACTTATTTTTTTTGATAATACTTGAGTACTGGATACATCATCTTTTTTTTCAAGCCATTCTTGGCATAGTGCTTTAAGGTCTAAAGAACATTCATTATTAGATAAAGCCTCCGTCATTAATTCTTTTAATCGATGGCGTAACTTATTAGTAGCAAGTAACATCCCTAAACCAAATTCAGCATTATCTTCAAATAAAGAATTTGCCCATGCAGGTCCATATCCTTGCTCGTTCATAGTATAAGGCGTAGAAGGAAGTGAACCTGAATAGATAGAGGTGCAACCTGTAGCATTAGCAATAATTTGATGATCTCCAAAAAGCTGTGTTAGAAGTTTTATATAAGGCGTTTCTCCACAACCTGCACAAGCACCAGAAAATTCAAATAAAGGAGTGGCAAACTGAGTATTTTTTACATTACTAGTAATGTCCAATAAATGTGCTTTAGAAGAAATTTCTTTGACTAGAAAATCCCAGTTTTTTTGTTCTTCATATTGAGTTTCTATATCTACCATTTCAAGAGCCGTGCCTCCTTTATTACCAGGACAGGCATTGGCACAATTATCACAACCCAAACAATCCAACACATCTACCTGAATACGATAGGAAGTATTTTCTAATTGTTTTCCTATGGTCTTTAAAGTATCAAATTGAGGTGCTTTAGCTTGTTCTTCGCTATTTAGTACAAACGGGCGAATAGCGGCATGCGGACATACATAAGCACAAATATTACATTGTATACAATTTTCAGGAATCCATACCGGAACTCTTCCGCCTACACCTCGTTTATCATAAAATGCCATACCTTGTTCCCAAGTGCCATCTTCTCTATCCTTAAATGTAGATACAGGCAAATCATTGCCTAATTGGGCATTGATAGGTCTTACTACTTTTTGGACAAATTCCGGAGCATCATCTTTTTTGTTTACATTAAAAGAAGTTCCCAAGTTTGCCCATTCTTTAGGTATTTCTACTTTTACATATTCTACCCCTCTATCCACAGCTTGGTAATTCATATTAATTACTTTCTCACCTTTTTTACCATAGCTTTTTATAATGAACTTTTTCATTTGTTCTACAGCTAATTCATAAGGAATAACTTTTGTAATTTTGAAAAATGCTGATTGTAAAATAGTATTTGTTCTTTTTCCTAAACCAATTTCTTTGGCTATTTTACTAGCGTTGATAATATAAAAGGAAATATTATTTTTAGCTAAATAAGCTTTTACACTATCGGGTAAGAAATTTTTAGTATCTTCTACACTATAAATAGAATTAAGTAAGAAAATGCCATTAGGTTTCAAACCACGCGTTACATCATAAGACTGTACATATACAGAAACATGACAGGCTACAAAATCAGGAGTATTTACCAAATAGGTAGAACGAATAGGTTCATCTCCAAATCTTAAATGAGAGCAAGTATAACCACCGGCTTTTTTAGAATCATAATCAAAATAAGCTTGACAATATTTATCCGTATTTTCACCAATAATTTTAATAGAATTTTTATTAGCCCCTACAGTACCGTCAGATCCCAATCCATAAAATTTAGCTTCATACAATTCTTTATTTATAGAAATTTCTTGCTTTTTAGGTAATGATTTAAAAGTAATGTCATCTACTATTCCAATAGTAAAATCATTTTTTGGTTCATTCATTGACAAATTTTCATATACCGACAAAATTTGAGCTGGAGTAGTATCTTTTGAAGATAATCCATATCTGCCACCCACAATAAGAGGTGGATTTTTTTGCCCATAATAAGAATCTTTAATATCTAGATAAAGAGGTTCTCCAGGAGATCCTGGTTCTTTGGTACGGTCAAGCACAGCAATACGTTTTATAGAAATAGGTACTGCGGCACGAAGGTGTTTGGCAGAAAAAGGACGATATAAATGTACAGATACTAACCCTACCTTTTCTCCCTTTTCTGTAAGATAATCAATAACTTCCTTTATAGTCTCAGTAACCGACCCCATAGCAACAATAACTCTATCCGCATCAGACACACCATAATAATCAAATAAATTATATTTTCTTCCTGTAATTTTAGATAATTTTTCCATGTATTCCTCCACTATCTTGGGTACTTTATCATAGAAAGGATTACAAGCCTCACGAGCTTGAAAATAGACATCCGGATTTTGTGAAGTGCCACGAGCAACAGGATGTTCAGGACTCAAAGCTCTATCCCTAAATTCTTGTAATGCTATTTTATCTATCAAGGGTTCTAAATCTTCATTAGATAAAGATTCTATTTTCTGTATTTCATGAGAAGTACGAAATCCATCAAATATATGCATAAATGGGATTCTAGATTTAATAGCTGCAAGATGTGCTATACTGGATAAATCCATAACCTCCTGTACAGAACCTGTTATAAATAAGGCAAATCCTGTTTGTCTTGCTGCCATCACATCTTGATGGTCACCAAAAATAGATAATGCCTGTGTTGCTAAGGCTCTTGCTGATACATGAAATACGGCAGGCAATAATTCTCCCGCCATTTTGTACATGTTAGGCAACATTAATAACAAACCTTGTGAGGCTGTAAAAGTGGTAGTTAAAGCTCCCGCTTGTAAAGACCCGTGTACAGTTCCCGCAGCTCCCGCTTCAGATTGCATTTCTTGCACTAAAACAACACTTCCAAAAATATTTTTTCTACCATGAGCTGCCCATTCATCAACATATTCCGCCATAGTAGAGGAAGGTGTTATTGGATAAATAGCTGTTACTTCAGTAAACATATATGCTATATGAGCAGCGGCTTGGTTGCCATCACAGGTTAAAAAGTTCTTTTTTTTTCTCATCAAACTATAGAATTTTTTTGTTTTAAAATCGATTTTATATGTGAAAGTTGCCACAAAGTTACACTATTTATTCTAAAATTTTAAGTTTTTACTCTTAGCGAAAAATAATATTTATAACATTTATAACATTTATAATTATATTTGCTTATAATTCTATATATGACACCTAAAAATGATTTATTATTAAAAGCTTTAAGGAGAGAACCTACTACTCGCCCACCAGTATGGATGATGAGACAGGCAGGGAGGTTTTTACCAGAATATAGACTTTTACGGGAGAAATATACTTTTTTTGAACGATGTCAAAATCCAGAACTAGCGTGTGAGATTACTTTACAACCGGTGAAGCGATTGGGTGTAGATGCAGCTATTTTATTTTCTGATATTTTGGTAGTCCCTCAAGCTATGGGAATGCATATAGATATTGTAGAAAGTAAAGGTCCTATTTTCCAAAATACCATTCAAACATTACAAGATATAGAAAATTTATTAAATGCTGATGTCTATGAGAGTTTAGGTTATATAATGAAAGCTATACAAACCACAAAGCAAGCGTTGAATAATGAAATTCCTTTATTGGGATTTGCAGGAACGCCATGGACATTGTTTTGTTATATGGTAGAAGGCCGAGGATCTCGTAATTTTCAGTTGGCTAAAACTTTTTGTTATACTTATCCCAAATTAGCTCATCAACTTTTAGAAAAAATTACAACAATAACCATTAATTATTTAATAGCACAAGCCAAAGCCGGCGTAAATACCGTGCAACTTTTTGATTCTTATGCAGGGTTATTATCCACTGTAGATTATGAATATTTTTCTTTGAAATATATCAAAAAAATAATTGATGAGGTACAAAAAGAAGTACCTGTAATACTTTATACTAAAGGTATAGCAAGTATATGGACAAAACTACCAGATAGCGGAGCTCAAGCTATAGGTGTAGATTGGACTATTTCTCCTGAATATGCCGTGAGACATGCTAAAGGAAAAGTAGCCTTACAAGGTAATTTTGACCCCGTAAAACTTTTTATGCCTATACCCGAAATTAAAAAAGCAACTAAAGAAATGATAGATGCATTTGGTACCGTAGGATATATTGCTAATTTGGGACATGGTATTTTACCCAATGTACCTGTAGAGCATGCACAAGCTTTTGTAGACACTGTTAAAGAATACCAAAAAATATCATAACTTTATGCTCATTCAAGTATTACGACAAGCTGCCGAAGAAGGTGCTAAACAGTTACAATATTACTACGACAAGGATTTTAAAATTTCTGAAAAAGAGGGTATTAATAATTTAGTAACAGAAGCAGATAAAGCCTCTGAAAAAGCGATTATAGAGGAAATTAAAAAGTCTTTTCCCTCACATCAGATTCTTAGCGAAGAAATAGGAAGTATTCTTACAGATAGTGAATATAAATGGATTATTGATCCTATTGATGGTACTGTAAATTTTGCTCATCACATACCTTTTTGTGCAGTAAGTATAGCTGTTGAAAAAAAAGGTGAGATAATAGCAGGTGTGGTATATG
>JBOFDP010000010.1:0-7055 GCA_051647125.1 Chitinophagaceae bacterium
GTTATTTCAAAAATACCTTTTCCTGAATATAAATTGCAAATTACTACTTCAGGATATGAGGATTATGAATTACCTATATCCTTTTCTTCTCATGCTTCAAATAAAATAGAGATTCCTATTTTAAATATAGAGGGTCATAATTTTTCAAAACCTAATAAGGCATCTATGCGTAGTAGTATAATAGGATTATTCAATAATTTAGATAAAGATTTGGGTAATATAGCTATACAACCTAAACAAATATCCTCTGACTTAAAAAAAATTACCTTAGATGAAATTACTGTTACTTCTAATCAAAGTAAAGTGGAGTTTTCTATAGATAAACGTTCTTACCATGTTTCTAATATGCCATTGGCAGAAAATGGTACAGCTGTAGATATCATGAAAAATATTCCCGCATTAAATGTAGATATTAATGGAAATGTATCATTAAGAAACTCTACTCCTGAAATTTATATCGATGGGCAACCTACAGATCTCACTTTAGATATGATACCCTCTGAGATGATAGAAAAAGTAGAAGTTATTAGTAATCCTTCAGCTAAATATGAGGCAGGGACATCCACTGGTATATTAAATATTATTACCAAAAAGAATAATAGAGTAGGATATTTTGGAATGGCAAGATTAGGTATAGATCGTTTTGGGTTACCCTCAGGCGGTGGGAACTTAAGTATAAGAAAAAATAAAGTGAATTTTAATCTGGTATTATTTGGAATGATGCGAAAAATGGATATATTTGGCGGTACAGATAGGTATTCCCCTAACTCTATTTTAAAACAAAAAGAGGATGGTTCTAATATGCGATTTAATATGCTTAGTGTACGACCAAGTTTTGACTTTTATATTACTAATCGTACTACATTATCTGTTGGTGGAGGATATACTATGCGACATTTTACCCAATATGCAAACCAAAATATTATTCAAGAAAATCTTGAACAAGGGATTAATACTTCTAAGATATTTCAAAATAGAAATGGAAATACTCAAGGTATGATAAATATGCCCTCAGCTAATATAGGTATAGTACAGTTATTTCCAAAAGAAGGAGAAAAATTAACCGCTACCATTCGCTATAATGAGGGATATGTAAATAGACCTACGCTATTACATCAACAACAATGGGCAGGTTTTATTGATCAAGGAGAACCTGACGGTGAGTATTATCAACAAACCAATTCGGGTGGTGAAAATCGACGCTTACGTATGCAAATAGATTATGAGAATCTTTTTAGTAAGAACATGGAATTAGATGCAGGATTTTCTGGTCAATATCGATATATTTCACAAAATTATAGTGTGTATCAAGGATATTCTCTTGATAATTTATATCTCCCTTCTAATGAAATTAAATCATTAAGAAATGTTTATATCAATACAGAACAAACATATGGATTATACCTTAATTTAAAGCATCAAATAAAATTACCCAATGCAGATTACTTTAGTTATCAAGTAGGATTGAGAGGGGAGTTATTTTTTTATGATGCTCAAGTATCAGATGTAAATAATACACCTTTATCGTATAAAAATTATTATTATAAAAACCCTTGGGATATATTATTTCCAAGTATATTCTTAAGTTATAAAATGCCTAATACGGAGCAAGAGTTTCAATTTAATTATACAAGACGCGTAAACCGTCCTTTTTTTAGGCTAACAAATCCATATATTAATTATTTAGATTCCTTAAATATAACACAAGGAAATCCAGACTTAAAACCTGCTTTTAGTAATTATTTTGAGCTAAATTATAATCAAAATATTTTGGATCACAGAGAAAATAATCATAATATTTTTGTAGCATTATATACTAACTATACCACAGGAATGATTACGAATTATCAATATCAACAAACTATTGATAATAATCCATTAATTATTACCAGCTATGTCAATGCAGGTACTTCTGTAGTAAGTGGCTTGGAAATAACCCCTCAGTTTCAAATATTTAAGTGGTTTACTTTCAAACCTTCATTTAACTTATATTATAGTAATATTAATACTCCAAGTCAAGAAATATTAAATGGAAAAATAGAGAATAGCCATTCTCAACAATGGAGCTATTATGCAAAATTATCTATGGATTTTTCTTTACCTAAAGAATTGAGTATTCAACTTATAGGTGATTATTTTTCTAAGCGATTATCTTCGCCTGGTAATTCTCAATCAGGAGGTATGTTTAATATAAATGTAGCTTCCTCCCAAGGATATATTGATCCTTATTGGGGATTTGATATTGCCATAAAAAAGAATTTTAGTAGGTCTAAAATTGCTGCTCTAAAACCATTTGCTATTACTTTAAATACTTCAGATATTGCTGGCACAAGATATTTTCGTACGTTTAGTAATGTATCAGGAGGAATAAGGCAAAGTGCTTGGCGTAGATCCAATCCTTTTTATGTAAGTTTAAATATTTCTTTCCGTTTTGGAAAGTTGGATACTAATACTCAAAAAAAGAAAAATACAAAATCTGATAATGATGATAGTGGTGAGATAATATAATAATTTATAATTGTTGATTCACTATAGATAATATATTACCTATTTTAGGGAATAATTCTTTATAACTAACAATGTTTTTATGGCTGTAAATCATCATCATTTTTATATTTTTATCGGAATCTATATAATGCTTCTGCAAACGATAAATATCTCTCATTAATCGTTTTATCCTATTTCTTTTATTAGCTCTAATAAAAAGTTTCTTACTTACTGAAAAGCCACATTGTAAAATCCCTTTTTTCTCATTTTTTTCTATATAATAGACCAATTTTATAGGTGGCATATATAATATTTTTCCGTATTGAAATACATATTCAATATCTTTTCTAAAAGTTAGTCTATCTTGTTTTTTTAGTGTATATCTCATAAATTTATAAATAAAAAACTCCTAAAATTATTCAGGAGTTTTTTATTTTCATTGTAAAATATTCTTTTAATCTAATCTTGCCAATCTTTTTTTAGCTTCTGAGATAAATGTATTTCCGGAATAAGGATTTTCTGTAAAATTAGGAAATAAATCTATAATTTTTTGATATGCTTTTTTCGCCTCTGCATTATTTTTTGATAGTTCAAATAATATACCTGCTCTTAAATAATACTCAGGAGTATTTACTAAATCAGTACTATTTGCTTCTGCTGAATTTTTATATAATTTAGCTGCCTTAGCATAATTTCCTTTATTTGCATAGGCATCAGCTAATATAGACTTTGCCTTAGCACGAAGATTGATTTCTTTAATATTACATTTTTCTAAGTATAGAATACTACTATCTGCTTTACTCAAACGTAACAAGGCATAACCGGCATAAAATCGAGCTAATTGACCGGCATCAGTATCACCATAATCTTTAGCTATTTGTAAGGCACCTTTAAAATTGCCCGGTTGTCCATCCAATACATAACGCATAGATAAGGTAGAGGTATCACTACCAAAAATATATTCAATAGTAGTTATTGCATTATTTGCCTTCTCTTCTAAGGGCTTTTTGTACATATAATAATATCCCAAACCTATTACAATAATAGCAACTACTGTAAATAGAATTATACTTATTAATTTGCTATTCTTTTTCAATGTAGTATAATAAGGAGCAAGTAATAATTTTTGAAATGAATTTTTTATAGACATAAATTTTTTAACTTTGTGAGTGTAAGTTTAGTGGTTATAGTTTATTTTACAGGAATATTTTTAGTAGTATTAGCGTTTGGAAGGATAATTGCAAACATACGCCTTCTATCTAATATAGGTGGAGATTCTAAAGTTCCCACATGTTGCAATTTTTCAATAAATTTATTAATTACCCATTCTCCTCTTTCTTTATATTGAATAATTCTTCCTTTAAATACAACCATAATTTTTACTTTATTACCTTCTTTCAGAAATTTTTCGGCATGCTTGGATTTAAAATCTAAGTCATGCTCTTCCGTTGTTGGGGTAAGGCGAATTTCTTTTACCTCTGTAAGTTTATTTTTTGATTTAACTTCTTTATCTTTTTTCTTTTTTTCATATAAAAATTTATTATATTCAATAATTCTACAAATAGGAACTTCATTGTTAGTAGAAATTTCTACCAAATCTAATTGTTGTTCTTTAGCTATTTTTAACGCCTCAGATGTAGAATAAATTGCATTTTCTACATTATCACCTACTAAGCGTACTTGTTGACTGTCAATAGTTTCATTAATACGATGTTCTAGTTCTTTTACAAAGACTCTTCTTTGTCTATAGGGTCTAAATTGTTGAATTGCCATTCAGTAATTATTTTATTTATGTTATTCCACAAAAATAAGGTTTTTATATGAATAACAATAATTTTTATCTATACAAAACATCTACAAATAAAAACAAGAAGATAGTTTTAAATATTTCTACATATTAAGTAGATATTTTTTACTATTTTTTTACACTAAATATTTTAAGTTTATATAAGAATCTACTATATATTAAGAAAAAATAAAAAAATAAATTTAAATTATAAAAAGTCTTATTTTTGCACTCGGCAAGTCTTATACGACCAGCTCCTACTGAAATTCCCCAGGGTTGGAAAACAGCAAGGCTAAGTGGTTGTAGCGGTGCGATATAATAAACTTGCCATTTTTATATAATTTAGAAATAATATGAAATTTTTTATAGATACGGCAAATCTTCAAAAAATACAAGTAGCCAAAGAGTTAGGAATATTAGATGGAGTAACTACAAATCCTACATTAATGAAGAAAGAGGCTGTTGCTAAAAAAGAAATTTTTAATCATTATAAAATAATATGTGATATTGTAGAACAAGGAGATGTGAGTGCGGAGGTATTCTCTACAGATTTGAAAGGTATGATAGAAGAAGGAAAATATTTGGCAAAAATACATCCCAATATAGTCGTAAAGATACCTATAACTAAAGAAGGATTACAAGCTATTCAATATTTTACACAACAACATATAAGAACTAATTGTACGTTAGTTTTTTCTGCAGGTCAGGCTCTATTAGCAGCAAAAGCAGGAGCTACCTATGTATCTCCTTTTGTGGGAAGAATAGATGATAGTTCTTGGGACGGAATGCAATTAGTAGAACAAATTATAGAAATATATTCTATGCAAGGTTTTAACACAAAAGTATTGGTAGCCTCTGTAAGGCACGTTCAACATATACTTAAAGCCGCAGCAATAGGAGCTTATGCATGTACTTGCCCTTTAGAAGCTATTTTGGGGCTATTACAACACCCATTAACAGATATTGGTTTAACAAAATTTATTGAAGATTCAAAAGAAATAGAAAATAGTAACGAAAAATGATGGATATAGAAAAGTATATACGTACAGTCTCTGATTTTCCTAAAAAAGGAGTGTTGTTTAGGGATATTACCCCTTTATTATTGCATCCTCAGGTAGTTAAAGAAGTAGTATTTCAAATAAAAGAGCAATGGAAAGTTACGCCATTTAATAAAATTGCAGCGATAGAATCAAGAGGGTTTTTTATAGGTTCTATTTTATCTTATGAATTAGGAATTGGCTTTGTTCCCATTCGCAAGCCTGGAAAATTACCTTATCAGAAAATAGAAGAAAACTATGATTTAGAGTATGGCAAAAATACTTTAGAAATGCATGTAGATGCTATAGAAGAAGGAGATAAAGTGTTGGTACATGATGATGTTTTGGCTACAGGAGGCACAGCTGCTGCAGCTGGTCGTTTGGTAGAACGTTGTGGGGGAAAAGTTGTAGGTTTTTCTTTTATGATAGAATTAAATTTTTTAAAAGGTAGAGAGAAATTAAATGGAAGTAAAATAGAAACATTATTTCATTATTAATTGATAGAAGATTATGCAAAATTATAAATGGACAATATCTACTCTTCCCATTATTTCTATGTGCTTATTATTCTTTAATTGTAATAAATCAGAGATAGCACAAGTAGATTTTAGTGCAAAGCTTGCAAGTAGAAAAGCCTATTCTGTAGGACCACCTGAAGAAAATAATAAATACTTTCAGATAGACATTACAATACGTTCAACGGCTAAAGTTGCTGCATTATATCCCAAGGCTCAATTTTATCTAACATATATCATTTATGATAAACAAGGCAATGTATCGCGTGATTGCCTCTATGACGTAGATACAGCATATCCTAGTTTCCCTATTATTCGGTCATTACTTTCTGATTCGTTTAGAAATATTTCTTATAGGATGATATCAAATATTGTGAATAAGGATTATAATATAAAAAGAACGACTAGCACACCTTATTATAAAATACTATTTACTCTTGTAATAAAAGATACTATCAATAATCAATTTGTAGAGGTTCCTACTGTTAGCCCAAAAGAGGCACAACGTATGTTAGAGGTTTTTGTAGATCCTGATAATCCTGACGAGGCTTCTTATATATTAAGTTTTAAATATAAAAAAAATGCTGTTTTTCGAAAAAATTTTTTAAATAATTATCTATCTCCTTCTTTAGTAAGAATAAATAAAAATTATATAGGATAATGTGGAATCCCAAATTATATATCATTTATAGAATTTTTCTATTAACTTTTGTGGCACCTATATATTGTTTTGATGCTATAGCCCAAAAGTTTATCCATAAATTTTATACCCCAAAAATCAACTATGATAAAAAAGAAATAAATGGTGTAAAAACAACCAATAAAATAACATTACCTAATATACAATGTAAAAAGAATTCAAGTAATAGTTTTGATAGAGTTGATAGTGGTTCATTGGCATCTTCTATCAAAAATATCAAAATTCAACGACAAATAAGTTGTTTTAATCCAAAAATATTAAATTATAGAAGAAAATATCAGATAGCTAAAAATAAATATTATGCTAACGATTATATACAAGATAATAAATACCAGAATAGTGGACCAGTATCTATGGCTCTTTATTCCGGTATAGGTACGAATTTTGCTAAAGGCGTATTTGCAGATATTGGTTTTCTGAGTCAATTTTATAGAAAATGGAATTTAATGTATAATATAGAATTTAATTATAGCTATACCAGTAGACCGGCATTTCCAAAATCAGAATCTTATGTTAATTATAATCGTATA
>JBOFDP010000011.1:0-14121 GCA_051647125.1 Chitinophagaceae bacterium
TAATTACTCCCCACAATTTCAATGAACATCTCTATATATATAATACCCCCCCCTATATACTCCAACACAAAATACCTCACAACTATACAGGAAATGCAAATATACAACTTCTTTTCTTCTCGCCAAATTTATTTTTGAATTTTTTTTATTCCTTCTACTAAATTCTATAAAATTAGCATAATAAAAGAAAGAGATTTTTCATATTTCTAATACAAAAATATTTTCAGCAATAGTTTTACTAATTTGTATAGATTTACTATTTTTCTGCTTTAAAATGATACTTTGATCATAAGGTTCTTTACTGACAATAAGCCATTCACTACCCATACTTATCCTCATTTTATTAAGATAGGATAAAAATTCCTTAGAATCCGTATTCGTCATCACTACCCTTACTTTTTTCCCTACCTCTATAGTAGACAATAAACAAGATTTATATTTTAATTTTATCTTTCCATTTTTGGTAGGTATAGATTCTCCATGTGGATCAGAGCTTGGAGATTCTAAATACTTATCTAATTTATCTATTAATGTTTCTGATTGTATATGTTCAAGCTCTTCCGCTATATCATGAATATCCTCCCATTTAAATCCCAATTTATATACCAAAAAATATTCCCATAAACGATGTCTTCTCAATACCTGAAGAGCGATTTTTTCACCAGTATGAGTTAGAGAAACTCCATAATATTTTTTATATTTTAGATAATTTTTTTTAGATAATTTTTTTATCATATCTGTGATTGTAGCAGGCTTGTAATTTAAAGCATAAGACAAATCATTTGTATGTACTATTGTAGACTGATTTTTGTGTTGTATTTGAAAAATAATCTTCAAATAATTTTCTTCTATTGGAGTAAGTACATTCATAAATATTTAGACAAACCTAAATATTTATTTTGAAATTAAAAAATTTTATTTTGAAATTTGTATCAAAGTCTATCATCCTGATGTCTCAAAATTCAAACTTTGCTCTATCGGAAATTAATGCCTCCATACATGTACCTAAAAGTGATAATTTTTGGAAAAACCTTTTTGCTTTTTTAGGTCCTGGTTTGATGGTAGCTGTAGGATATATGGACCCCGGCAATTGGGCTACAGATATAGCAGGAGGATCAAAATTTGCATATACCCTTTTATCTGTGATTTTAATATCTAATTTTTTTGCGATGATATTACAACATCTTTCTTTGAAATTAGGCATTGTATACGAGCAAGATTTAGCACAAGCATGCCAGACTCATTATTCCAAATATACAAATTATACTTTATGGATATTAGCAGAAATAGCCATTATAGCTTGTGATATGGCAGAAGTAATAGGAGCTGCTATAGCCTTAAAACTATTATTTAATATCCCCTTAGCTTGGGGGATTCTTTTTACAGGATTGGATGTCTTACTCATACTCTATTTACAAGGAAAAAACTTTAGAAGATTAGAGCTTTTCGTAATTGCCTCTATAGTTATTATTCTTCTTTGTTTTACCTATGAAATTATCCTATCTAATCCTGATTTTAAAGAAATTATAATTAATTTAATACCTCAAAAAGAAATTATTACCAACCCTGCAATGCTTTATATTGCTATAGCCATTTTAGGGGCTACCGTGATGCCTCATAATTTATATCTACATTCAAGTATTGTACAAACACGTAATTACCCCCGTAGCCTATTGGGGAAAAAAAAGGCTATAAAATATGCCACATGGGATAGCAATATATCTCTAGGATTTGCGTTTTTTATCAATGCTTCAATTTTAATTGTTGCTGCAGGTATATTTTATAAAAATGGACATTATGACGTAGAAGCTATAGAAAAAGCATATGAACTTTTAGCTCCAGTAATAGGGTCTGTATGGGCAAGTAAGGTTTTTGCCATAGCCTTATTAGCATCGGGTATTAATGCTACACTTACAGGGACTTTAGCTGGTCAAATCATTATGGAAGGATTTTTAAAAATACACCTCTACCCTTGGTTAAGAAGGCTTATTACAAGATTATTAGCAATTGTACCTGCTTTAGTAGTTCTGCTGATTTGGAAAGATAAAGGTATTGAAAATTTACTTATTCTGAGCCAAGTAATACTTTCTATGCAACTAAGTTTTGCTGTATTTCCACTACTTCTATTTACTTCTAATAAAAAACGTATGAGACATTTTACAAACTCAAAATTACTTACTCTGAGTGGATGGGTAATAGGTGGAATAATTGCCTTACTAAATACGATACTCTTGTATCAAACTTTGTTCTAAAATTATGAGAAAAATATTATAAAAATAAGAGAACATACATTGTTATGCTCTCTTTATTTAAAACAATATTAAAACTAAACTTTCTCTTAAAATAACTCCTTAGAATCTATATCTATAGTATTTCTTAGAAACTTTGCAGTTTGTGGTAGTTTTTATTTCTTTTCTTGCATCTCTAAGTTAGCTTCCCCAGATTCTATTTTCTTCTTACTTCCTCTACGTGTTTTCTTTGTCATTTCTTTATTCTCAGTAGTATTCTCATGCACCACTGATTGAACAAATTGATCTGTAAAATCTACCAATTGAATAAAAGCCATTTTAGCGCTATCAGTTTTTCGCTGTCCTAATTTAATAATACGCGTATAACCTCCAAGACGGCTTAATATTTTAGGTCCTATAACTGTAAACAATTCCTTAGAGGCTTCTTCATTTTGTAAGTAGCTAAAAATAATTCTCTGCTGATGCATTGCATTTTCTTTAGTATCTGCCTTTTTAGTACGTGTAATTAAAGGTTCTACATATATTCTTAATGCCTTTGCTTTTGCCAGTGTAGTAACAATACCTTTAGATTTAATTAATGCACAAGCTAAATTTTTTAATAATGCTTTACGATGTGCTGCCTTACGACCTAAATTATTTATTTTATCTCCGTGACGCATAAACTTAATTTTTTTATTTTACACCGTGTCAAGGTATGTAAAATATCTTTTTTAAACTTTTATTTTAATTATTATATATTTTTCCAAGATCCATTCCCAGAAATAACCCTCTGTGTTTGAGAACGATTTGTATCTCATCCAATGATTTTTCTCCAAAATTTCTAAATTTCATCAAATCTTCTTTTTCATATTTTACTAATTCACTCAGACTAGTAATTTTTGCAGCCTTTAAACAATTAAAAGCTCTCACAGATAAATCTAAATCCTCCAAAGGAGTTTTTAAAATTTGACGTATCTTCATAGTAGCATCATCTACTATAACCTCAATCTCTTCTTTCTCTATAGTATCTGTAATATTTTTATCTGCAATAACTAATAAATGCTGTACCAAAATAGCACTAGCATCTTTTAAAGATTGTTCTATATTAACAGTACCATCAGTAATAATTTCTAAAAGAAGCTTTTCATAATCCGTATGTTGTTCCACACGAGTATTCTCTACTGAATATTTTACATTCTTAATAGGGGTATGGATAGAATCAATGGCTATAAATCCTAATTTTGACTCTTTGGGTCTATTTTCTTCCACAGAAGCATAGCCTCTACCTTTGGCTATATGCAATCTGATTTTTAATTCTACAGAAGAGTTCATATTGCAAATTATAAAATCCTTATTAACTACATTAAATGTATTATTAGCATCTTCTATATCCTTTGCTTTAAATTGAGAAACTCCTTTTATCGTAAATTCTATGCGCTCGCTTTTCACATTATCCTGTAACCCTTCTTTTAACTTAAAACGAATTTGCTTAAGATTTAGAATAATTTCTGTAACATCTTCAATAACACCTGCGATAGTGGCAAACTCATGTTCTACTCCTTCTATTTGAATACCCGTAATAGCATATCCTTCCAATGAATTTAATAATACTCTTCTCAAAGAATTCCCAATAGTAGCACCAAAACCAGGCTCTAAAGGCTTAAATTCAAACTTACCTTCAAAATCGGTAACTTTATGAATAATAATTTTTTCGGGTTTATAAAAATTTAATAAAGCCATATGTTTATATTATAATTTGAAATGATGAAAAAATTATTTATTATACAATTCTACAATCAGTTGTTCCTTAATATTTTCAGGTATACTTTCTCTTTCAGGAAAAGCTAAAAAAGTACCTTGCATTTCATTAGGATTCCAATCTAACCAATTAATTTTAGATTGCTTTCCTAAAAATCTACTTGTAAGTGAAATATTCACCGCAGTAGATGGTTTAATACCAATAATATCTCCTGGTTTTAGTTGATAAGAAGGAATATTAACAACCTTGCCATTTACCATAATGTGTTTATGACTTACTAATTGCCTTGCCGAAAGACGACTATGTGCCATCCCTAAACGATACACCGTATTATCTAATCTAGATTCTAACAAAATGACTAGATTGGCTCCTGTAGCTCCCTTTTTTCGTGCTGCTTTTTTAAAAAGATTACTAAATTGCCTTTCTAATACTCCATAAGTGTATTTCACTTTTTGTTTTTCTTTTAACTGCAAAGCATATTCTCCAAGTGTTTTTCTTTTCGATATTGCTCCATGCTGACCAGGAGGATTGGTGTGCTTGCCTAACCTCTTGGGATTTCCTATAATAGGTTCTCCAAATTTGCGAGAAATTTTGACCTTAGGTCCAGTATACTTAGCCATAAAACAGATTTTTAAATTCGGCAAACAATCATCAAAAACCTGACAAACCGATTGTTTACTACTATTTGTTTAAATATTTTTTCTTAAATAATTTCTTTAAATCCTTCTTTTCTTAGGGGGCCTACAACCATTATGAGGCAATGAAGTTATATCCTTAATAACCATCACCTCTATCCCATTAGTTACTATAGATCGAATAGCACTTTCCCTACCAGAACCAGGACCCTTTACATACACATCACATTTTTTAACTCCTGCCAAAGTAGCTATCTTACTAGCTTCTTGAGCTGCTACCTGAGCCGCATAGGGAGTACTTTTTTTTGAACCTTTAAAACCTATGCTCCCTGATGTTTTCCAACAAATTACTTGTCCATTCTTATTGGTAAAAGTAACTATTACATTATTAAACGATGCCGTAATGTATACATCTGCATAAGGCTCCACATGTACAATTCTCTTTTTTTGTACTTTTGAGGTATTTGTTGATTTCGCCATAAAAATATATTGCAATAAATTTAAAAATTCTATTTCTTTGCTGCCTTTTTCTTTCCTGCCACTGTTCTTCTCTTCCCTTTACGAGTACGAGAATTAGTACGTGTTCTTTGCCCTCTTACAGGCAATCCCTTACGATGACGCAAGCCTCTATAACAAGCTATATCTAACAAACGCTTAATAGCCATCTGAACCTCACTACGAAGCTGTCCTTCTACTTTAAACTCATTAGTAATAACATTACGAATAGCTGTTTGCTCATCATCATTCCAATCTTTTACTTTTTTATCAAAATGAATATTGGCTTTCTCTAAAATATAACGTGCTGTAGAACGACCAATACCATAAATGTAAGTTAATCCTATTTCTCCTCTTTTGTTTTTGGGTAAATCTATACCAGAAATTCTTGCCATAATTTTTTAGTATGCTTTATTTTGTCCTATTTTCTTATCCTTGTCTTTGCTTAAATCGTGGATTCTTTTTGTTAATTACATACAAACGTCCTTTCCTACGAACAATCTTGCAATCCGTACTTCTTTTTTTTATTGATGCTCTTACTTTCATAAAATTCTAGCTTTTACGTATGGGTCTTCTTTTATTGTGAATATTTGTATTTGTATTAATTCTTTTAAAAATCCTGCCCCTTGTCAAATCATAAGGACTCATTTCCAAACACACTCTATCACCTGGAACAATCCGTACATAATGCATACGCATTTTTCCTGACATATTTGCCAACACTTCATGCTCATTATCCAACTTTACACGAAACATAGTATTAGATAATGATTCCAGAATCGTACCCTCCAGTTGTATTAAATCTTGTTTTGACATACAGGACAGCAAATATAACGTTTTTTTTATAATTTCAATAAAAAATTTTAGAAATACATATTTTAATCTCTAATTTACGAGAATAAAATACCTTTATATAGCATAAAAAATATAGGGTTTTGTTGAATAAATAAAGGATTTATTTTAATATATCTCAAAATGAATTGCCTTTTACTTTAAAATATTTTTCGTGGCGTATATTTCTGAGTTATTTGAGATATTGCACTAATATGCTCAGGCGTAGTACCACAACAACCTCCTACTATATTTATTAGTTTTCTCTCTGCCCAATCTTTAATATACGAAGCCGTTACATTGGGAGTTTCTTCATAGTGCCCTAAGGCGTTAGGCAACCCCGCATTAGGATATGCCGAAATATAACAGTTGGCTTTATTTAATGCTTCTAAGTGGGTGGTCATATCTTTAGCTCCTAACGCACAATTAAAGCCTATGCTCAGAGGTTGAGCATGTTGCAAGGAAATATAAAAGGCTTCGGGAGTTTGCCCACTTAATGTACGCCCCGAACTATCTGTAATAGTACCACTTAGCATAATAGGCTTTATAGAAGATGGGTTTTTTCTAAAATATCGCCTTGCCACATATATGGCAACTTTGGCATTAAGTGTATCAAAAATAGTTTCTATAAGCAGTATATCAATACCGCCTTCTATAAGAGTAGCTATTTGTGTTTCATAGGATAGAGCTATCTCTTCAAAAGTTACAGCTCTATATCCTGGGTTATTGACATCAGAAGATAAAGAAAGCATTTTATTCATAGGACCTACAGAACCTGCGATGAAACAACTACGTTGAGGATTTTTTTTCATAAAACGTTCTACCGCTCTGCGAGCTATCTGGGTAGCTTCAAAATTAAGTTCCTCCACTAAATACTGCATATTATAATCCGCCTGAGAGATGCTTTGGGCATTAAACGTATTGGTTTCTATAATATCACTCCCCGCTTCAAGATAAGAGGTATGAATATCTTCTATAATTTGAGGTTGCGTAAGCACTAAAATATCATTATTCCCCTTAATAGGTTGTGGGTAATTTTTAAAGCGTATACCCCTATAATCTTCTTCTTGTAAATGATATTTTTGTATCATAGTACCCATAGCACCATCCAATATAACTATTTTTTTCTGTAATAATTCTTCTATAGTTTTCATGATTTCTATACTTCTTTTGCACAAAGATAAAGAAAACAAATATTTCTTCTTATGATGTATACATTAATTCTTACCAACAATACAACCAGCCTTATATAAAAAAAATACCACTTACCGGTATTTTTTTTTACTCTTCAAGAATATAATCTAAAATAAATATTACTTACATTTATAACTATAAGTAACAAACTTAATTTTATTATTTTATAGATTTTTTCATTTCTAATACCATTGCTTTTAATTCATTTACATGCTTTGTCAACTGGTCTATTTGATTTACTTTATCTTTCAAAGTTTCAATTTCTTTTTGCTGTTGTTTAATCGCCTCTATAATAATAGGTATGATATGCGTATAATCTACAGTAAGAAATCCTTTGGTCTCTTTTTTTACTAACTCTGGTAATACTTTTTGTACTTCTTGAGCTATCAATCCATAATCTCTACCGTCCTTGAAGGAATAACCAGATTGCTTTTCCATATCTTTACGCCATTCATAAGACACCCCTTGTAATTGAAGTATTTTTGATAAAGCTCCATGTATAGGAGAAACATCTTTTTTCAGTCTATTATCTGAAACACCCTCCACTCGAGGGGTTACTACTTTCGCAGGTACAGTTACAGCAGCCGTGGTATAATCGACTGAAATAGCGATTTTTGATCTAGTATTATCGGGAGTGGTAGACTCTAAGGCAAGAACCTGAGTAGCACCATCAAATCTAATTCTCCAACCTAAATTGCTGTTATGTTTACTAAACCGTATACCTGCACTGTTAGAATTTCCACCCGCGTTCACACGCATGTAATTATCCGTACCATTGTACCGTAAGTCTAACAATTCTGTTGGTGCGAGATTGTTCCCTATACTCACCTTACCAGTAGTATCTAACATAATATTAATTCCATTCTTAGCCAATATCAACAATTGACCCACCGCATTGACAATACTAAAGTTACTGTTATTAGTAGATCCAAAGCCCATATAGCCTGACCTACCTCCAGTAACATCACCAGATTCACCACTCTTATAAAATTCGAGCAATAAAGGAGCGTTAGTAGCACCACTTTTTACAAATTTGAACATAGATCCTCTCCCTACAAACATTAAACTTCTTGCATTCATCGTTACTACTCTATTGGAGGACAAAGTTCCATCCCCGGTGTAGATAGTGTTGTCAGCTCCGCTAGATATCCATTTGGTACCATCATAGAACACCACCTTATTAATGGTAGAATCATACAATAGCATACCTGGGTATGGGATTTTAATAGCAGTAGCAGGACCACCAGCACCGATTCTAGGAAGCAATAATGCTTGGGTATCACTCTCTAATTCTAATAGTACACTTGGTTTGGAAACGCCCAAATTTTGACCAATTTTAAAGTGCTGTGCTTCGGCAACTATAGTGATATTAACTAATAAAGAAATCACTAAAATTCTCTTGTGAATTAATCTGATTTTTCTTTTCATATTCATGTGTTTTAATTTTTTTAGGTTTTATAATATTAGTAATTAATGATGAAATAAACAATTAAGCATTTTTTGCAAAAGTATACCTTATTTTTAATACAAAGAATTTAATTATTGAAATATCAACAATGAATTAATAAAAATTTCAATATATTTTTGTACATTTTAAAGTTAAAAAAATTAATTTTTTCTCATTACAAATAAAAAATAAAACTATTTTTGTAGGAAAATATATTCTTATGAAGAAACAATTTATTTATCTTGTGTCCCTATACTTCCTTATACACAATTATTCTTTTTCTCAAATTACAATTCCAGACCTTAGTTCACAATCTACCCTTATACAACATATTGGGCTAGATGATATTAAGGTAACCTATTCTAGACCTAGTGTGAAGAATAGACAAATTTTTGGGGGGATAGTCCCCTATAATGAAATTTGGCGTACGGGAGCAAATGGGGCAACACTTATATCTTTGCCTGTAAATATAAAAATTAATAATACGCCCATCCCTTCTGGTCTGTATAGTATTTTTACAATCCCTGGCAAAGATGAATGGATTGTAATTTTCAATAAAAATACCTCGCTTCGCGGAGTTTCTAAATATTCTCAACAAGAAGATATTCTACGTTTTAAAGTAAAACCTATTAACCTAAAAGATAAGGTAGAAAGCTTTGAAATACGTTTTCAAAATATAAAAAACGATAGTGCCAAAATGCAATTGGCTTGGGATAATGTGATGATAGAATTTCCTATTTCTCAGGCTATAGATAGTAGAATTATGGCAGCTATAAAAAAAAATATTATAGATAGTCATTGCTTAGAAAGCCAGCCCTATTACCGTGCGTCTATATATTACCTTGATAATAATAAAGATTTACAACAGGCTTATCAATGGATAAAAAAAGCTATCAGTATAGATAGTAGCTATATCTATTTTGAGACAAGGGCTATAATAGAATCTAAACTATTATTAAAGCAAGAAGCTAAGATTTCTGTATTGACAGGTATAGAACGTGTTAAAAAAGAAAACCCAAACAATATAAATTTCATAAAAAAAATGGAGGGATTGTTAAAAAATTTATAGTGGATTTTGGCATTTACATACATATTCCATTTTGCAAAAAAGCTTGTTCTTATTGCAATTTTTATTATTCTACCACTGCACAAGAGAAAAGTACTTACATTAAAGCAGTATGCAAGGAGCTACAATTACGTTCAAAAGATTTTAGTATTTTTAAATTACAAAGCATCTACTTTGGAGGGGGGACACCTTCTTTATTAGCAATTTCTTTATTAGAGAAGGTATTAAATACTATCCACCATGAATTTCCACAAAAGAATGATACTATAGAAATTACTATAGAAGCCAATCCGAACGATATTAATAAAAATAATTTAAGAGGGTGGAAAGACCTTGGCATTAATCGATTAAGCATTGGGATCCAATCTTTTTACGATTCTCACCTTCGGTTTATGAATCGATCGCACAATGCAAAAGAAGCATTACAATGTATTCCACTTGCTCAGGACCTATGGTTTGAAAATATCTCTGCTGATTTAATTTTTGGTTTTCCCTTACTTACAAAAGACGAACTAAAAAATAACTTGCAACGCCTGATACAGTTTCAAATACCGCATATCAGCGCTTATGCGCTTACTATAGAACCAAAAACATTATTATCTCATCAAATACACCAGCAAAGATTATTTTCTCTTGATGACGAACAACAAGCACAACACTTTTTACAAATAAAATACCTTCTAGAAGAATCTAACTACCAACATTATGAAATTTCAAACTATGCCCAACCTCATTTTCAAAGTCTTCATAATAGTTCCTACTGGGACAATACTCCTTATTTAGGAATAGGACCTTCAGCACACTCCTTTCTTTCTTCTCAACGTATGTGGAATATTGCTAATCATTATACATATAAAAAGCATATTTTAGAAAAAAATATACTTCCACTAACCCAAGAAATACTTTCTAAGAAACAACAATTTAATGAATTTATCTTATTATCACTACGACAACACAAAGGAATTGACATGAAATATATAAAACAATATTGGGGTATCACATATCATAAACATATCATAAAACAAATAAAAGCATTAAAATTAAAGGGTTGGGTAATAGAAGAAAAAGAGAACATTAGATTATCTGTAGAAGGGATGCTTTTTTGCGACAAAGCTACCCTTTCTCTCTTTGTATAATAAAATGTATTAAAATTAAAATATTATATATTATATTTGCAACCATAGTTAATATTTAAAATTTAAATCAGTTATGTCTACGAACAAACAAAAAACATGGATTATCACTTTAGCTATACTCGCTATTGTTCTATTAGGAACTACCTTGTATACCTGTAATAGTGTAAAAACTCTTACCATTCAATTAGATGATACTACTAATGCCAAACGTTTATTAGATAGTCAAGTGGTGGTAATGGACCTTCAAATTAATCAACTAAGCCAAGATACCTCAAAACTATCACAAGAATTAAGAGATAGGCTAAGAGAAATTAAAAACTTACGATCTCAATTAGCAAAAGCTTTAAAAGATAAAAAGATTGCAATAGCAAAAGCTTTAGTATTACAAAAACAAGTAGATCAACTAATGCTCAAAATACAGGATTTAGAAGCTGAAATTGCAAGATTGCAAGCTGAGAATAAAGTTTTAAGAGATAGTAATACTCTGTTGGTTTTCCAGAAAGAGGTAGTTACGAAAACTAAAGATTCTATATTAATAGTAAGTTCTAAACTTAATGTAGCAAATATTGTATTTACCCCACTAGGAAAGATTTGGTTTTTAGGAAAAAGTAGAATTGTAGAAAAAGCTAAGCAAGTCAAAATAGTATCTATTAGCTTTGACTTGGAGGATAACCCTTTTGCTCCTTCTGGATTAAAACAATTATATATCTCTATTCTTAAACCTAATGGAAGTGTTGCCTCCGCTCAAAAAGATAAGATTCAAGACACTACAAATAATAAAGAATTAGAATATACTTTCAAGAGTGAAGCTAATTTTACACAAGGACAACCTACAAAAGGCATTACTTATAAATGGGATCTTGACCTACTAAAAGAAAAATTAGAACCTGGAACATATTTTATAAAAGTTTATGACCCTGTAGGTTATTTGATGGGTGAGAATAGTTATAGATTGCAATAAATAATAAATTTTTATCACATCCGTAAAAATAGAGTGTATTTTTTACACTCTATTTTTTTATACTCTATAATAAAATATATCCTATATTTTAATTTTCTATTATCTTTGCTATCCAAAAAAATTTAGTGTACTAAATGACTTTAAATATCTCTGAATAAGAATAAATACATAACTTATACATCCTCAAAACAAATAGTATGATTTGAGGATTTTATTAAATATTTATTATTATGCCTATTAATGTACCCGACAAATTACCAGCTATAGAACTCTTACGAAAAGAGCATATTTTTATTATGAACGAATCGCAAGCAGAGCATCAAGATATTCGTCCACTAAAAATACTTATCGTCAATCTTATGCCCTTAAAAATAATTACAGAAACTGATTTAATAAGACTTTTATCTAATACACCTCTACAAATAGAAATAGATTTTTTGAGGATGAGCAGTAGAGAATCTAAACATACCCCTGTAGAACATCTCAATACTTTTTATCAAACTTTTGAAGATATTCAAAAAAATAATTATGATGGTATGATTATTACAGGAACTCCTGTAGGCATGCTTCCCTTTGAAGAGGTATCCTATTGGAAAAAACTCACTAAAATATTGGATTGGTCAAACCATCATGTAACCTCTTGTTTCTTTATCTGTTGGGGAGCTCAGGCAGCATTATATCACTTTTATAAAATACCTAAATATATCCTCCCTCAGAAAATGTTTGGCGTATTCAAGCATTATAATATAGACCCTCATTTACCTATTTTTAGAGGCTTTGATGATACTTATTTTGTACCCCATTCTAGGCATATAGGAATATCAGAAAAAGAAATTCTAAAGGTAACAGAATTGCACATTATTGCCCAATCAGAACAATCAGGAGTATATATGTTGAGGAATAATAATAGTAAACATTTTTTTATAACAGGACATCCCGAATATTCTCGCTATACACTAGACCATGAATATAAGAGAGATATTGATAAAAAGTTACCTATGCAAATACCTGAAAATTATTACCCTGAAAATAATCCACAAAAAGAACCTATGGTTCTTTGGAAAGGACACGGCAATCTACTGTTCTCCAACTGGATCAACTACTACGTATATCAAGAAACTCCTTATCATTTTGCACAACATAAAGAGCATTAAATATAGGAATTATTATTATTATTCCAAATACGCCAGCTTTCTTCGGCTTGCAAAATAAGCATTTCATATCCATTTTTTATGGTGGCTCCTTGTTGCTCTCCTTTTTGTAAAAAAACTGTTTTCTCCGGATTATAAATCAGATCATACAATAGATGCTCTTTAGTAATTGCAGTATATACAATATTAGGATATTCTTGTGTATAAGGATACATTCCTAAAGGAGTAGTATTAATAATCATTTTATAAGAGGCTACTATATCCTCATTGCAATGCTCATAAGCTATTATATTGGGCTGATTCTTATATTGTCGAACCACTATCTTATATTCAATACCTAACCTCTCCAATACAAACTGTACCGCTTTGGCGGCTCCACCATTCCCTAATATCAAAGCCTTTTTGTGCGGAGCTTTAAGTAAAGGTAATAAACTTTTTGCAAAACCTATCACATCGGTATTATATGCATAGGTTTCATAATCAAGTATTTTTACACAATTACAAGCTCCTATTTTTTTAATGTCTTCATGCACATATTCTATATAGTTTAAAATTGATTCTTTATAAGGAATAGTTACATTAAAGCCAAAAATATCTGAACGTATGTATAGGTCATAAATATTATTTATATCTTCTAAAGGAAAAAGTTGATAGGAATAATCGTGAACCTTTAAGTTTTTAAATTTTTGTGTAAAATATTTTTTGGAAAAAGAATGTGTAAGGGGATACCCTATAAGTCCATAACATTTCATAATTATATTATTTATTTTATATTAAATCTGATATATATCTTGCGAAGATAATCATCAAAAAGAAAAGATAATTTTTTGAGTTTAGTTTCTTTATATCTAAAGTTTCTCTATTTGTCGAGTCTTCATCTATTGTAAGATAAATTAGCCACCTATTTTTTTTATTATAACTTAAATATTCTATCAATATTTATAGAATTATATTTTTATAAAAAAACTTAGAAGCAAAATAAAAATAAGTTATATTTTTGTAGCCTTCTAATTGGCCCCGTAGCTCAACTGAATAGAGCATTTGACTACGGATCAAAAGGTTTCAGGTTTGAATCCTGACGGGGTCACTTCTACAACAATATAGATATAAGTACGCCTATTTTTTTATTTTTTCCTACTACCATTCTATCCTCTCCATGCCAATCTTTATATAGGTTTACCTCTTCAAAATATGAAGCAAAAAGATTACAAACATCTT
>JBOFDP010000012.1:0-2430 GCA_051647125.1 Chitinophagaceae bacterium
ATGGATAGTAGTTTTGTTTTTATACGATTAAGAAAGATAAAAAGAGGTTATTATTATGCTACTATAGAGCTTATTACACGTCATTCTGCAAGCATATCTCCTGAAGAAATTACTACTGTTTATGTGAGAAAATTAGAACAGGCTATTCGTGATCAACCTGAAAATTATATGTGGACACATAAAAAATGGAAATGGAACTTTGAGGAGAAGTATAAACATTTAAAGATTACTTAAATGCACCTCTTCCATTCTTTAAATATTAAAATAGGAGAAAAGGTACAGTGGGTATTTTCACCTATTCGTAAAAAGTGGATAGTGCTGAGCCCTGAAGAGGAAGTACGCCAAAAAGTAGTTTTATTTCTTACACTACAAAAAAAATTTCCTTTGCAAAGTATGCAAGAAGAAAGAGAATTTGAAATTAATGGACTTAAAAAACGTTTTGACATATTAGTCTATAATACGCAACACCAACCTTTTGTATTGATAGAATGTAAAGCTGATAAAAAACCCTTAAATGATCATAGTTTAGAACAAATTTTTTCTTATATACAGTTTTTTAAAACGCCCTATTTTATGTTTGTAAATACAGAACAATGCAGACTGTTTTTTGCAGAAAAACAACAACTTTTAGAAATAAATCCTATACCTTTTTTCGTAGATTTGTAACTTAAAAATTTATAATTTCCTAAAAATGTTATACTTTTACTTTTTAAAAAAATGAGTTTTTAATATTAAATTGAAAATTATAGAATTATGATTATAGAATTAAAAAATCGACAATTTATTGATTTAGAAGAACCTATTAAGGCAATAGCTGAACAAATAGAAAACTTACGTTCGATGAATGAAACTTCAAATATAGATATATCAGATACTATTCAATCTTTGGAAAATAAGATAGAAGAGGAGCGTAAAAGAATTACTGAAAATCTTACTCGTTGGCAAAGGGTAGAGTTGAGTCGTCATCCCGACCGTCCTTATACAAAACAATATATAGAGCATATATTTACAAATTTTGTAGAATTACATGGCGATAGAAATTTTGCTGATGATAAGGCAGTAATAGGTGGTTTGGCACAGTTGAATAAACAAACAGTAATAGTTATAGGTCAGCAAAAAGGATATACGCTAGAAAAACGTCAACTCCGAAATTTTGGAATGATGTATCCTGAGGGTTATCGTAAAGCATTAAGATTAATGAAATTAGCAGAAAAATTTAATAAACCTATTATTTCTTTTATAGATACTCCCGGAGCTTATCCCGGCGTAGAAGCAGAAGAACGAGGACAAGGAGAAGCTATTGCCCGTAATATTTATGAAATGATACGTCTAAAAGTTCCTGTAATTTGTGTTGTTATAGGAGAGGGGGCTTCAGGCGGTGCTTTAGGAGTAGGTATTGGAGATAAAATTTATATGCAGGAAAATACTTGGTATACTGTGATTGCTCCGGAAAGTTGTAGTACTATTTTGTGGAAAACGTGGGAGAAAAAAGAAGAAGCTGCTGAGCAATTAAAGCTTACTGCTAAAGATATGCTTGACTTTAAACTGATAGATGGTATTATTAAAGAACCCTTAGGCGGTGCTCAATGGAATTATGTGGAAGCAGCAGAAAAAGTAAAACAAACAATAAAAGGGTCTTTAAAAGAGCTTTTGGAGAAGACTCCTAAAGAGCGTATTCAAGAGCGTATTGAAAAATTCCAGAAAATGGGTTTTTATAATGAATAAAATTTATATACTGGGAATTTTTTTTTCTATTGTTATGGTATCTTGTAATAATGACAAGGATAGAGATACTTCTACTCCAGATATAATAAGTTTTGAGGTAGTTAAGAAATACCCTCATTCGGTAGAGGCATTTACACAAGGACTTGTTTTTTATGATGGTAAATTGATAGAAAGTACTGGTCTTAATGGTGCGTCTGGTATAGAAGAAATAGATTTTTTAAATCATAATGTAGTTGTAAAAAATAAGTTAAATAAAGAATATTTTGGAGAGGGTATTACTATTCTGAACAATAAAATTTATCAACTAACGTGGCAAAATAAAATAGTTTTTGTATATAATTACCCTTCTTATAAATTAATCCAGAAATTTCCTATTGATTATGAAGGTTGGGGAATTACACACAATGCACAACATTTGATTGTAAGTGATGGTACGAGTGTTATAAGGTATGTTGATCCTCAAAATTTTAACACTATCAAAACCATTACCGTGTATGATAATTTTGGGGGGGTGGATAATATTAATGAATTAGAGTTTGTAGAAGGAATGCTTTATGCTAATCGTTGGCAAACAAATGAGATTCTTAAAATTGATACTAATGGATTAGTGTTAGGGATATTAGATTTATCTTTCCTGGTGGAGGAAGCTACACAAGCAGCTTGGCAAGCAGATGTTCTTAATGGGATTGCTTACAACCCCACTAC
>JBOFDP010000013.1:0-18557 GCA_051647125.1 Chitinophagaceae bacterium
TGTGGAGATTCTGATAATTCATCTCCCTTAATAGTTGTAATGGAAGAAGACACATCTTTTCTTTTCATTGAACCATAAGCAGTTACTACAACCTCATCTAAGTTTTTTTGATGTTCTTTTAGCATGCTGCTATCTTTATTCATTTTTGCCTTTTCATGACTGTTTGTTATTTGTACCTTCTGGTTATATGCATTTTCTGATTGTATTTGAGCATGCCCTGCTCCCCCCCCACTTAGTAATACCCCTAAGACTACAATTTTTCGTTTAATTTTTTTCATAGTTATACTTTTTTTAGGTTTTGTTAAAAAAATACTATTTTGTTTTTTGTAAACATATAAAGAAATAAATTTAAATACCAAATTTTTTATATAAAAATACGAATAAATTCGTAATAGATAATGTAAAAAGGTTTATTGTCTTATGTTTTACTACGTCATAATCTTAGTAAGAAGTAATAAAATACACTTATATAAATCACTATTATGTAAGTGAAAAATGGAAATTTCCAACACCAAGCATGGATATTAAGTAGTGACAAAAATGAGGATATACCCTTCACATTTGGTATGGTATTTAGATAAGATAGATAGGTTTTTAGTATTTGTTTTGATGTTATTTCATACAAATTACTCCAATAACTATTGCCAAATCTTTGATTTCTTTTTTATGAATCTCAAAAGGTGGATACATTTCTTTATTATCACTTACAATAATAATTAATATCCTTATCATTAAGAGCAACACTACCACTAAGCTCAGCTATACCATCTCTTAGGCATGTATCCATTATAGGAAAACGAGAATCTTTCTCGCCATAATACACAACCCCATATTTTACATCAGCAGGGTAATAAATCGGGGAGGCAACATGAGATTGACATATATACTTGTTCATAGATGATTTTTTAGCTTTGAGATTGCTATTAATAGATAATAAATTTTTATGCTATTTATAGCTTTTATTTTTTGAAAAACTCTCCATTATTTTCCTTAACCATTTTTTCGATATTTTCTTCAAATTGAAGCGCATCTATAAGTTCTTGTATCTCTCCATTAATAACCGCCTCAAGATTATATAAGGTCATATTAATACGATGATCTGTAATTCTATTTTGAGGCCAATTATAGGTGCGTATTTTAGCACTTCTATCTCCTGTACTGACAAGGCTTTTTCTATGATTAGCAATTTCATCTTCCTGTTTTCTAACGCTTTCCTCATATAGTTTAGTACGCAACATTTGCATAGCTCTTTCTCTATTACCTAATTGAGTACGTTCTGTTTGACACTCTACAACAGTGCCTGTAGGAATATGCAAAAGACGTACTTTGGTTTCTACCTTATTAACATTTTGTCCTCCTGCTCCACCACTACGTGCGGTTTCCATCTTTATATCACTATCTCTAATAACCACATCCACCTCCTCCGCTTCCGGCAATACAGCTACGGTAGCTGCCGAAGTATGTACTCTGCCGGAGGTTTCAGTAGCAGGTACTCTTTGTACACGATGTACTCCACTTTCAAACTTTAAAGTACCATATACATCATCTCCTTCCACACCTACTATAACTTCTTTATATCCTCCCATAGTTCCAAGAGTTTCGCTTAATATAGAGGGTCTCCATCCTTTTGCATCACAATATCTTAAATACATCGTCAGCAAATTACCTACAAAAAGGCTGGCTTCATCACCACCTGTACCTGCACGTATTTCGAGAGTAGCATTTTTCTCATCTTGTGGATCTTTGGGAATAAGCATTTGGCGTATGATAGCTTCCAATTTTTCTTTTTCTTGTTGAAGGCTATCGGTTTCTGTCTTTGCCCAATCTCGCAACTCAGTATCATCACTAAATAAGGCTTCCCTATTTAACTCTATATCACTTAATATTTTTTTATACACATTATATTGTTCTACAATTTTTTCTGTACTACAATATTCTCGGCTCACTTTCTTGTATTCTGCATTATTATTTACCACTGCAGGATTTGTAAGCGATATACTAAGCTCTTGATAACGAGCGTGAATCATTTCCAACTTTTGCAAAAAACTATTTTCCATTGCTTTTTGATTTTTGGCAAACTATGACTATTTATAGGCTTTTTGAGGCTCTTTTCCTATCTTCTTCATGAAGTAATATTTTTCTTAAACGAATACTTTTAGGAGTAATTTCTATACACTCATCTGCTTCTATATACTCCATACATTCCTCCAAACTCATAGCTACTTTAGGAGCTATTTTTGTAGAATCATCACTCCCACTAGCACGCATATTAGTAAGTTTTTTTCCTTCTATGATATTCACTACCAAATCTCCAGGTTTGATATGAACGCCTATAATTTGCCCTCCATATACTTCTTCTCCTGGATCTATAAAAAAAGATCCCCTATCTTGTAATTTATCAAGTGAATAAGCGGTAGATTGTCCATTACTTTTAGCTAATAATACCCCATTATTTCTACCTGCAATAGCTCCTTTCCAAGGTTTGTAATCTACAAATCTATGAGCAATAATAGCTTCTCCTGCACTGGCGGTAAGCAGTTGAGAACGCAAGCCTATAAGCCCTCTAGAAGGGATTTCAAACTCCAAATGTTGCATATCATTTTTAGGATTCATGACTAGCATTGCTCCTCTTTTTTGAGTTACCAAATCTATCACCTTACTACTGTAATCATTGGGTACATCTATTACTAAGGTTTCAAATGGTTCACACTTTTGCCCTTCCATTTCTTTTACTAAAGCTTGAGGCTGCCCTATAGTTAGCTCATAGCCTTCTCTACGCATAGTTTCTATTAAAATACTAAGATGAAGAATTCCTCTTCCATAAACTATTAAAGTATCAGAATTTTCAGTTTCTTCTATTTTTAATGCAAGATTTTTTTCGGTTTCCTTAAAAAGCCTATCTCTCAAATGCCTGGAAGTAACAAATTTGCCTTCTTTTCCAAAAAATGGAGAATTGTTAATACTAAAAGTCATACTCATAGTAGGTTCATCTACGCTAATAGCGGGCAATCCTTCTGGATTTTCATAATCAGCAATAGTTTCTCCTATATTAAAATTTTCAAGCCCTACCATTGCCACTATATCACCTGCAAAAACCTCACTTACCTTTTTCCTTCCCAAGCCTTCAAAGGTATATAATTCTTTGGCTTTAGCTTTTACTATTGTGCCATCATTTTTTACTAAAGAAACATTTTGCGACTCTTTTATCCCTCCTCGTCCAATTTTTCCTATGGCAATACGTCCTAAAAAAGAAGTGTAATCGATGGTAGTAATTTGCATTTGTAAAGTACCTTCACTTACTTTGGGCTTTGGAACATAGTCTAAAATAGTATCTAAAAGAGCAAAAATATTCTCACAGGGTGTAAATGAAGTATTTATCCAGCCTTGTTTGCTAGAGCCATAAAGGGTAGGAAACTCTAATTGTTCTTCGGTAGCATTAAGATTAAAAAATAGCTCAAATACAGCATCATTGACTTCATCAGGTCTACAATTTTCTTTATCTACCTTATTGATTACCAAAATAGGTTTAAGGTTTAGTTCCAATGCCTTCTGAAGCACGAATCTTGTCTGTGGCATAGGACCTTCAAAAGCATCTACCAGCAAAACTACGCCATCTGCCATTTTAAGTACACGCTCCACCTCACCACCAAAATCGGCGTGTCCGGGTGTGTCTATCACATTAATTTTTACACCTTTATAAATAACTGCTGCATTCTTACTAAATATAGTAATTCCTCTTTCTCTTTCCAAATCATTACTATCCATAATAAGATTGGGATTTTCAGCATTTTTAAGTACGGTATTGGTTTGCTGTAAAATTTTATCTACCAGCGTGGTTTTTCCATGATCTACATGGGCAATAATTGCAATGTTTCTTAACTCCATTTAATGAATACTAATTTAAAAACTAATGCAATAATAAGGTATTTTAGATTTGTAAGATTAGAAAGTTTTTAAATTGCATAAAAATAATTTAAGTAAAAAATGAATCTTACTGGCCTTAACGTAATTGTTGGGTTCTCTGAACATCTTTGATTGCACCTATATCATCGCCTATTGCTTTTTGGTACCATCTATTATGGTAAAATAGAAATAGCGGTAGTTTTTGTCATAAATTTTAAAATGTTTATATTCTTTATAATAATAGATATTTAATCAAATAATATTTTTATACCTTAAGGGATAGCCTTGCAAATTAATCCATATTTTCATCTTTCATCATTTCTTTGGCATGTTGCAAAGCTGCCTCAGTAATATTTTCTCCACTTATCATTTCGGCAATAGCTTTTATACGTTCATCCTCTGCAAGGCGTTTGATATGTGTATGAATAGAATCATTAATACTATCTTTATATACAAAATAATGAATTGTGCCTTTGGCTGCAATTTGTGGCTGGTGGGTAACACAAATAATTTGCTTGGAACGGCTCAAAGTTTCTAATATATTGCCCACTTGCTTGCATACTTCTCCACTTATACCACTATCTATTTCATCAAAAATCATAGTTGGCAATATCATATAATCCGATATCAAGAATTTAAGACATAACATAAGCCTACTCATCTCGCCCCCACTGGCTACTTTGCGTATAGATTCTAATCTACCACTACCATTGCTGTCAAACAAAATCTCTATATCATCTATTCCATATTCATTGGGAGATTGTGGCTTGATTTGCAAATTTATCTTCGCATTAGGCATGCCTATATCTTGAAATGTAGCATTTATTGTTTCTTCAAAGTAAGGTTTTTTTTCTTGTCTCTTTTGACTAATCTGCTCTGCCAACTGTAGCATAGCTTGCTCCGCTTTTCGTACTTCTTTTTCAAGATAAGTTATATGGCTATCCCCATGAATAATAGCATCCAACTTTATCGCAAAACTCTCTTTAAGTTCTAGTAATTGTTGTGTAGTTTGTAGCTTATGTTTTTTGAGAAGCTGAAACCCTAAAGATAACCTATCTTGTAATTTCTCCACCTGCTGAGGGTCATATTTAAGAAAATCTCCAAGATGAGCAATATCATTATACATATCTTGCAATTCTATTTTAGAAGAGAGCAGTCGCTGTTGTATTTCTTGAAGTTCCGGAAAAATAGCTTTTAACGCATCTATTTGATTGGTTAGTTGATTAAGTTGAGAGATAGTATTGCCTTCTCCTTCGTTAAGTATTTGTTGACCTTGGAAAATAACATGTTGAAATCGTTCTACATTTTCTAATTGCTTTATTTCTACCTCCAAATTTTCTATTTCTTGAGGCTGGAAATTGGCTTTTGCTAATTCTTCATACAAAAATTGGATATATTCCAATTCTGATTTTTGTTGGGAATCCTGTTTCTGTAGGGTTTCAAGCTGTTGTATTTTTCCTTTCCAAGAAGTATATTGTTGTCGATATGCCTTTATAAGTAATTCATTATTGGCTAAGGCATCTATCATACTTACTTGAAAATATTTTTGAAAAATTTGCATACTATCAAACTGACGATGTACATCTACCAA
The DNA here is from genome assembly GCA_051647125.1 of Chitinophagaceae bacterium. Classification (GTDB taxonomy): domain Bacteria; phylum Bacteroidota; class Bacteroidia; order Chitinophagales; family Chitinophagaceae; genus JBOFDP01. The sequence goes on from JBOFDP010000013.1 coordinate 5,495, forward strand.
AAAAAGAGGAAAATACCTGTAATTGCTGTAAAGTAACAGGGGTATCTTGAATAAAAGCACGAGATTTATTATTTTGAGGTTGTATTTCTCTGCGTAAAGTAACTATATTGTTTTGATCTAAATTTTCTTGCTGTAACCATTCTTTCGCAAAGCTATTCTCCAAAATATTAAAATCCGCTTCTACAATACATTTTTCTTTCAAGCTTAGTATAGATCTATAATCTGCTCTTTCTCCTAAGAGCAACGAAAAAGCATCTAATAAAATAGATTTCCCCGCTCCTGTTTCTCCTGTAATCACAGACAAACCTTCTTTAAAAAGAATTTCTAATTCTTTGATTAAAACATAATTTTTAATATATAATCTCTGTAGCACAATATTTTATTTTTAAGCAAGGGTAAAAATACTGTAAATTTACTAAGTTTAAAAAAAAACTATTTTTATCCTTTCTTGATGAAAAAAGGTAGCTTTGCCAAAAACTAAATATTTATTATGAAAAAAAAAATTCTTTTCATTGTATTCAGTATTGCTATTTTATCCATACTCATTAGTATATACTCTTTATGGCAACAACAACAAACATTCTATCCTACTAAGGTTTATAGCATTTGCATATGGGGAGATAGTACAGCTACCACTACTATACAATATATTGCCAAAGGTAAAGATTCTAATAAAATAATAGAAGAAAAGAATATTCCTATGGTACGAAAAAAGAGTAAACATCCCTTAGAACAATGGAATATGATTCTCATCAAACCCACCTATTTTAGCAATCTTACAAACCTACCTTTCGAAATAGCCGTATCTGCTCAAAATAAAGAGAAAGTATATGTAGCTGTTTTTGATACTGATTCTTTCCCTTATTGGAATAATGATTCCTTCTTAGTTTTTCATTTACTAATGCTTCGTAGTGCTTACGATAATAACCCTGATGTGGCAGTAAAAAGTTTGGAAGAATGGATAAAAAAATCCTCTTTATTGAAAGGAACAGAGGATAGTATTAAAAATATGAGAGCGCAAGCACTTTGGAAAAAAGTACAAACTATTGATAAAGATAGTATTGCTCATTATTTAGAAACTATTCACTATCCTTTATTTAAAACTATAGAGCCTAATGAAGATAGTGCCATTATTCTCAAAAAATAAATTACCACTTTCTCTTTCTTGCCATACAATATTATGGAATAGTGCCAATTATGAAACTCTGATAGGTTTAAGAAATCAATGTTTATGTATGCCCTTGGGAATGTATCTTACCTCAGAAGATATACACCAAGAAAAGGAAGACATACTTATAGGAGGATTTTTATATAACCACATAGTGGAATGCTGCACCTTAGAAACTGTAGATAATCATACTTTTCAACTTTGCCAAATGGTAGTTACCAAAATGTACAATAAAAAGGATTAGGAAAGCAAATGTTACATTATGCCGAACAAATAACTATACAACATCATAGAAAAAAAATTATTCTTAGTGCCCGATTTTCAGCTATGCATTTCTATAAAAAATCTGGCTATCAATGTATCTCTTCTATGTATATTTCTAAGGCTATACCTCATATCCTTATGGAAAAGAAAATTTAACAACTATTAGCTATTGGTACAATGAATATTAGGTATCTACTATTCTTGGCTTAACATTGATCTCATTGATATTTTTATTCCACTCTATAATACCTACTTTTCCTAAAACATTAACCTCTGTTCAAGACTGGAAGAATCTATTTATCATCTTTTTCTTAGAATTAATCTTTACAGGTATAGCATCCGTTTATTAGAGAAAAAACAAAGAACTTTTTCATATCTATTTGTAAGCATATTGATAATAGGTATTCTAGCTATGATTATATCAAATATTGGGTTTATTAAAATAGCTGGTTTAGAATCTATCTTTTTCTCAGTAATCTTAGGGTTACTTATTCAAAATATTATTGGATTTCCTAAATTCTTCTCTGCTGGCATGGCATAAAAGCAAATACTATATCAAAATAGGTTGAGTATTATTAGGAATATCTGTATTCTATTAGTGAAATTCTAAAAGCAGGATTTTATGGTATTTTACTTTTTGGTTAGCTAAGAAAATGACATTAGATAAAAAAAATGGGCATTATGCTTGCTTCCGCAGAGTAACAGGTGAAATGATTGGAGATATAGCAGAAAAATAGTGTTATCATAAAATCCTCTTAAAATGTATTGTTAGGAATAGAGCCGCATTTTTAATTTCTATGTATTGGTCTTTGAAGGGTATACATAGAGAAAAAAAAATTTACCTTTAATAGTATTTAATGACAAAATAATTTAATCTATTTTTATATAAAATTAAGTTTATAAATTTTTTTTCTACACCGAAATAGTTGCCTTTATTGAAGGATATGCCTGATATTTTTCTAAAGTAAAATCTGCATATTGAAAAGAAAAAATATCTTTTACTTGTGAATTAATTTTCATCACCGGACAAGGATAAGGCTCCCGAGAAAGTTGCAATTTTGTTTGCTCTATATGATTTTTATACAAATGTGCATCCCCTAAATTATGTACAAATTCTCCTACTTGCAGGTCTGTAACTTGGGCTATCATCATAGTTAATAACGCATAAGAAGCTATATTAAAGGGTACTCCCAAAAATACATCGGCACTACGTTGATATAATTGACAACTCAACCTACCACTAGCCACATAAAACTGAAATAAACAATGACAAGGTAAAAGTCTCATTTTATCCAAATCTCCCACATTCCACGCACTTACAATTAATCTCCTACTATCAGGATTTTCTTGTATTTCATTGATTACATTAGTAATTTGATCAATAACAATACCGTCATCTCCTTGCCAACTACGCCATTGCTTGCCATAGATATGACCAAGATTACCCTTAGTATCCGCCCATTTATCCCAAATAGTTACCCTATTTTCATTAAGATATTTAATATTTGTATCCCCTCTCAAAAACCATAATAATTCATAAATAATAGATTTCAAATGCATTTTCTTAGTAGTAAGTAGAGGAAAACCTTTCGATAAATCAAATCGCATTTGATAACCAAAAATACTTTTTGTACCTGTACCTGTACGATCATTCTTTTCTACTCCATTATCTAAAATATGCTGTAATAAATGAAGATAGGTATACATTAACTATTTATACGGCAAAACTTTCACCACAAGAACAGGAACGAGAAGCATTGGGATTAATAAAAGTAAAGCCTTTTCCGTTTAATCCATCACTAAAATCTAATTCTGTATTACAAAGATATAAAAAACTTTTTATATCAGTTACCAATTTCAAACCATTAGATTGTTCGAATACTTGATCTTCTTCATGAATAGTATTATCAAAATCTATTTTATAGCTCAAGCCTGAACATCCTCCTCCTACTACTGATACACGCAAAAAATATCCTTGCTCCTTTGATATACTAGAATCTGCCATAAGCTTTTCCAATTGAATTAGTGCCTTTTCATTTACAGAAATCATAATAATATTATTTTTTGGTTTTATGAAAAATTACAATTTTAACATCATCTTTATAAAATATTTAATTATTAAACTTTCCTACAATAAATTATTTTTCTTCTTATAATCTTGAATAGCTGATTTTATAGCATCTTCTGCCAACACCGAGCAATGTATTTTTACAGGAGGTAAATTTAATTCTTCTACTATAGCCATATTATCAAATTGCAATGCATCATTTAATGTTTTTCCCTTTAGCCATTCTGTAGCTACTGAAGATGATGCTATGGCAGAACCACAACCAAAAGTTTTAAATTTTGCATCTTTAATTAATTGAGTTTCGTGGTCTATTTCTATTTGTAAACGCATGACATCACCACATTCAGGAGCCCCTACCAATCCGGTACCTACATTGTTATCATTTTTGTCCAAAGTACCTACATTAAGAGGATTTTCGTAATGATTAATCACTTTTTCTGAATAAGCCATAATTTTTAAATTTTAGAGTTTTTAAAATAGTATTTTATATTATTAATGATGTTCCCAAGTTACTGAATTTAAATCAATACCTTCTTTATACATTTCCCATAAAGGACTTAACTCACGTAGACGATTAATTGTTTTAGAGACTTGCTCTATAGTATAATCTATTTGTTCTTCCGTAGTATATCTACCCAATCCAAAACGTAAAGAGCTATGAGCCAAATCATCACCCAATCCCAAACCTTTCAATACATAAGAAGGTTCTAAGGATGCAGAGGTACAAGCAGAACCAGAACTTAAAGCAATATGTTGATTAAAGCCCATCATTAAACTTTCTCCCTCTACATATTTAAATGAGATATTTGAAACATGAGGCAAACGATTAAGTAGGTGTCCATTTACATAAGATTCTTCTATTTTAACCAAATTATTTTCCAATTTATCTCTCAATATCTTAATACGTTTAGCATCTTGCTCCATCTCTAAGTGACACAATTCACATGCTTTCCCAAAACCCACAATTCCAGGAACATTCAAAGTACCACTACGCATACTACGTTCATGACCTCCACCATCTATTTGAGAAGTTACTTTTACACGTGGGTTCTTTCTCCTTACATACAATGCCCCTACGCCTTTTGGACCATATAATTTATGAGCCGAGAATGCCATAATATCTATATTATCTCTACTCACATCCACAGAAATTTTGCCTACAGCTTGAGTAGCATCCGTCATCATTAATAAATTATGCTTTTTCGCAATAGCTCCTATTTCTCGAATTGGATTAATTGTACCTATTTCATTATTTGCATACATAATACAAATCATTAAAGTATTAGACTTAATAGCTTTTTCTAACTCGTCTAAATCTATCATGCCCTCTCTATTTACAGGTAAATAAGTAACTTCTGCTCCATGTCTTTTTGCATGAATACAAGCATCTAATACAGCTTTATGCTCCAAAACTTGGGTAATGATATGGTTCCCTTTCTGGGCATACATTTCCAACACGCCTTTTATTCCAAGATTATCTGATTCTGTGGCACCAGAAGTAAAAATAATCTCTTTTTCATTCGCATTGATGAGTGTAGCTACTTGTTTACGTGCATGAGCAACTGCTTGTTCTGCATCCCATCCAAAAGGATGATTTCTACTTGCAGCATTTCCATACACATTAGAAAAATAAGGCAACATTACCTCTACTACTCTTGCATCACAAGGGGTAGTAGCATTATGGTCTAAATATACGGGTAGGTTCAACATACTATTTTTTTTAAATTTTAACTGCAAAGTTATACTTTTTAGCCATTTATCCTTATTTAGAATTTGAATAATATTATATAAAAAATTTGATTTAATTGATTTGGAGCATTTTCTATATCTTATACAGATATAAAGAATTTAGTAAATATTCTCACTATTATTTTTATCCATATTCTAAAAATATTATTATTTCTAAAATAAAACAAGCATATATAACTATAAAATAACAGTAAAAAAACTCCTAAAAAATACATTTATTTCTATATTAACTTACATTAACAACCTAAGTAGTTTTTTAGTGTAATGCAATTTGAACTTTATCTTCTAACTGTTGTACTTGTTTCTTAAAATTATTATCGGTATCCATATAATCCTTTACCACCTGACAAGCATGGATAACCGTAGTATGATCTCGCCCCCCAAAATGTTCTCCAATCATTTTTAAAGAACTTTTAGTAAAATTTCTAGATAAATACATGGTAATATGCCGAGCCAAAACAACCTCTCTTTTTCTTGTTTTTTCTCTTAATCTTTCTTCTTCTATACGAAGATAATCACACACTACTTTTTGTATATTTTCAATGGTAATTTCTGTAAATTTAGTGTTTATTATGCTTTTTAATACCTTTTTAGCTAAATCCATATCTATTTCTTTCTTATTCAAAGAAGATTGAGCGAGTAAAGATATTACCGCACCTTCTAATTCTCTAATACTACCTGAAATATTATATGCCAAATATTGAATTACTTTTTCTGGGATTTCTAAACCTTCTTTTTTCATTTTAAAAGATAGAATAGTAATGCGAGAATCATAGTCAGGACATTGTAAATCCGTCATTAAACCCCACTTAAATCTACTTAGTAATCTATCTTGCACATCCATCAAATCCTTCGGAGCTCTATCTGAGGTTAAAATTAATTGCTTCCCACTTTGATGTAAATGATTAAAAATAGTAAAAAAAGCCTCTTGAGATTTTTCTGCCTTAGCAAAATTCTGTACATCGTCAATAATCAATACATCCGTAGATTGATACACATTAATAAAGACATTAATACTATTTTCCTTAGCATGAGAAATAAATTGATTAATAAAAGTTTGAGTACTTACATACAATACATTAATAGAAGGATCTATTCTTTTTACTTCATTGCCTATAGCATGCGCTAAGTGCGTCTTTCCTAAACCAGAACCTCCATATACAATTAATGGATTATAGGGATTATTTTTACCCGGATTTTTAGCTACATCAATACCTGCTCTACGTGCTACCCTATTAAACTCTCCTTCTATAAAGTTATCAAAAGAATACGATTGGTTAAGCTGAGAATCTATATAGGTAAGATAGCTATTTATTCCAGGTATTAATAATGGATTGATATTTTTAGCGATTTCTTTAGGAAATACCATCATATCATTATTAGAAGAATTATATTTTTCATGCCGTTGAGCAGGATAATTAACAGATTTCCCTTGATGAGGATCTATAAAAATGCGATATTCCAATTTAGCTTCTTTATTTTTCAGTACACGCCTTAAAGCTTTAGTAATCATGGAAGCATACTGTTCTTCTATATATTCATAAAAAAACTGACTAGGCACTTCTATAATCATCACATCATTAACCAAAGATATTGGTTTAATAGGCTCAAACCAAGTATTAAATTGCTGGTAATCAAGAATATCTTTAATAATTTCGATACAACTTTCCCAAACTGAATGTATATTGCTTTGCATAAATTATTTGATGTAATAAAATCTCCGGTACAAATATTATAATAAAGTGAATTCTTACAAAGTTCTAAAAAAAAATCTAAAAAAAAACTTTTTTATTTCCTTTTTTTAAGTATTTAAAAAGTACTAATAAACTAAAGGAAATTTTCTAACTTGCTGTATAGAATTATATACTCAATAGATTTTTATTCTTCTTTTCCTGGTCTTCAATAACTAAAAAATTGGATAAAATTTGAGCTTTTTGTTTATGTATACAAACGGTATGTTCAAAATGAGCTGCTACACTATTGTCTTTAGTCCTAATAGTCCAATTGTCCTTATCTACGTATATTTTATAAGTACCTAAAGTTATCATAGGTTCAATAGCAATCACCAATCCTGTCTGTAGTTTCTTTCCTGAACCACTTTTTCCATAATTAGGGACAGAAGGAGATTCATGTAATTTTTTTCCTAAACCATGACCTACAAGGTCTCTTACTACACCCAACTTTTCTTGATTTTCACAAAGATTTTGTATAGCAAAACCTATATCCCCTATTCTATTTCCTTCAATAGCTTGCTCTATGCCCAAGTATAACGATTGTTTTGTCATACGAACTAATCGTATAATATCTTTACTTACATGACCATTAATAATATAAGTATAAGCACTATCACTATGATACACATCTTTATATACACCCGCATCTATAGAAACTACATCTCCTTCTTGAAGTGGCTCATCATTAGGGAAACCATGTACTACAACATCATTTACAGAAGCACAGATAGCAAAAGGAAAACCTTCATATCCTTTAAAAGAAGGCACTGCATTATGTTGTAAAATAAATTTTTGAACCTCATTGTTCACATAATTAGTAGTAATTCCAGGTTTTAGAATAGTAGCCACATGAGCTAGTGCATTACTTAAAATAATAGAATTATTTTTTATAATATTTATTTCGTCCTCTGTTTTTAATTTTATCATTATATCATTGACTTAAAATTGTGTTTTAAATATCGTATTATTACAATCTAAGGTACTATTACGAATGGTTTTATTAACATGAATCTCTACAATATGAGATTGTTCAAAATATCTACAAAAAAATGTACTCTGCACCTCTATATTCTGAGGAATAGTATCAACTAATCCACTTTCTATATAAAAAAACACCGTCCCATTTTCTAACTCATAGCCTACCCATTCCAAAGGTAGTAGCTTTCCATTACAAAACAATTTTATATTGTTCTCAATATAAGGAAAATAAAACTTCCTTAATATTGTAGAATCTTTATATGTATATAAATCGGCTTTAATATGATTTATATCTAAAACTTCTTGAACATTATCCATAAATACACGAAGGGTAATTTCAAAAGTTTGAGAATAAGGGTTATAATTAAAAATTTCAACATCCATATGCAAAGGATGGAGTTCTTCTTTTATGAATTGGGCTGGTAACTTATGAGTAGCAAATAGTAAAATTTTTATACCCAAAAATAGAATTATAAAATATTTTTTCATGTCAGAGTAATATAATGTTGAATATTAAAAATATGTTCTGCATTTCTTGAAGTAATATGGATAATCTCTTCTTTAGAGATAAATAATTTTTCACTTAAAAAATCAACTATGTCTAACATAAATGCTGGTTCATTTCTTTTTCCCGAATAGCGTTTTGGAGATACATAAGGAGCATCCGTTTCTAAAACTACCTTATCTAAACCTATCACTTGCAATATTTCACAAATACTGGAATTCTTACGAGTAACTCTACCCCCTATTCCAAGATAAAACCCTAATGCTATCAACTGTTGGGCATCCTCTAAAGTACCCGAAAAGCAATGTTGTACTCCGCGTAATTTCCCATTTTGATATTTTTTTATCACTCCTAACAACTCCACCATGGCATTTCTTGAATGTACAGATACTGGTAAATTAAATTCTAAAGCATATTGTAATTGTCTCTCAAAGGCTAAAATTTGTTCTTTCTTATAGATAGGAACATCCAAAAAATCTAACCCTATCTCACCAACAGCAATAAATTTTTCTTGTTGTAATAATTGATATACTATTTGTAAATCTTGTTGCCAATTTTGATTCACAGAATCAGGATATAATCCCATCATAGGCAAACAAACATTAGGATATTTTTTAGCCATATTCAATACCAAATCATAATCTGTTTTATCTATTGATGGCATCAACATAAAAGCTATATTATTCTGCAAAGCACGCCTTACCACGTCCTCTCTATCATGGTCAAATGCTGATGTATAAATATGTGTATGGGTATCTACCAACATATTGAATAATTATAATATTCTACAATCTTTGCAAATCTAAATATTTTTATATATAAATTTAAATGTAAATTTAAAAATAATTTATTTTTTAGTAGTTCTAATAAAAAAAGAAATAATAGCTATACCAAATGCTAAAATTACTTGTGGGAAGAGAGCTGTTAGTAGTATTGAGGGTAATGGAAGTTGTGGATTTTGAATCATTATTTTTTGTAAAATAATATCCTCTACAATAATAAAAATACATATCCAGGCTACTATTCTAAAAGCATAAATAATATATTCTGCAAACTGATTTATTGGAACACTCAACCTATTAATATTATATCTAAACACAATAAAAAAACCAATACTAAATACAATATAATACAATCCTAAAAGATAATTGTTCTGTTGTGTAAAAAATAGCAAGAATCTCAACGATAGTACAACCACAAAGTACACATAAAAAAATGTATTTTTTACAAAATAGTTTTTCATTAATTTTAGTTCTTTATAGTATACGTCATAGTACCATCTTTTTCATCTTTTACAAAAATATTTATTCCCTCTAGTTGATGACGAATTTGGTCGCTTAGATGAAAGTTTTTTGCTTTTTTAGCCTGCTTACGTATTTCTAACAGCATTTCAACAACTTTATCTATAGCATATTTATTATCATAAGAGAAGCTCTCTTTTAATCCAAAAATATCTTCTAAAAATACTTTAAACTGCTTTTTTACAAAAGCTAAAGTATCTTGCGAGATACTATACAAATGAATAATACGATTTTTAAAACTATTAATAATAGGTACTAATTCAAACATAGATGCCAAAACTTTAGCTGTATTAAAATCATCATTCATACTTTCCTCAAAAGAAAATACAAGTTGCCGTATTTTTTCATCTAAGATAGGATCTTGTGCATCCATATTAGAAGTTGATAAGTGCAATAAATTTTGATAACTATTCCATAGTCTCGCTAAACCTTTTTCTGCTGATTGCAACGCTTCATTGCTAAAATCTAAAGTGCTTCTATAGTGGGTTTGTAAAATAAAAAATCTAATGGTCATGGGGGCATATGCTTGTACTAATAAAAAATGCTTCCCTGTAAACATTTCAGAAAGCTTAATAACATTATTATAACTCTTACCCATTTTCTTCCCGTTAATCGTAATCATATTATTATGTAGCCAATAACGAGCGGGCATTTTTCCATAATGGCAAACCGTACTCTGAGCAATTTCCGATTCATGATGTGGAAACTGTAAATCCATCCCACCACCATGAATATCAAATTCAGTACCAAGATACTTGCTACTCATTGCCGAACATTCTATATGCCAACCTGGGAAACCTTCTCCCCAAGGGCTTGCCCATCTCATCAGATGCTCTGGCGGAGCTTTTTTCCATAATGCAAAGTCTGCACTATCATGCTTTTCTTCTTGATTATTCAAGCTCCGAGTAGCCTCCAAAAAATCATCTATTTTTCTACCACTAAGTTTTCCATACGGATATATCGAAGCATATTTTTTAACATCAAAATACACAGACCCATTCATTTCGTAAGCATACCCTTGAACTATCATTTGTTTAATCATTTCTATCTGCTCTACAATATGCCCTGTTGCTGTAGGCTCTATAGTAGGAGGCAGACAATTAAATTTATCCATAGCCTCATGGAAAAGACGTGTATATTTTTGCACCAATTCCATAGGTTCTAATTTTTCTATTACTGCCTTAATAGAAACCTTATCTTCAGCTATTCGCCCCTCCTCCTCAAAATGACCAGCATCGGTAATATTACGTACATAACGCACTTGATACCCCCAATATTTTAAATACCTATAAATAACATCAAAAGTAATAAATGGACGAGCGTGTCCCAAATGACTTTCTCCACTCACCGTAGGTCCACATACATACATACCTACAAAACCTTTATGTAAAGGTTTAAATACTTCTTTCTTTCTGTTATAAGAATTATATACTTGTAATCTACTCATAAAGTCTTGATTATATAAGATGTTATTTTACATTAAATATAAAATAATACAAATCTAAATCTTTTTATTAGTACATAAGAAAAAATTTAAAGTTACCCTATTATAGGCTAAACATATGTTTTATACAAAAAAGAAATCCTTTTTTAGTGAAAGGATTTCTAACGTCGGGGAGACTGGATTCGAACCAGCGACCACCTGCTCCCAAAGCAGGTACGCTAACCGGGCTGCGCTACTCCCCGAAAGTATGCTTTATATTCAAGTCATTATCTATTTTTTTCTTAAATATAGGCTTATTTGTACCCAAATTATTCCCAATATGCCTAATTAAAGTAAGCAACATACGAGACAAACTTTCATATCCATTATACAACTCTGTAAAAGCACTTTCCGTAATTTTTTCTTGATCTTTTAATAATAATAAAATAGTTACAGCATTAAATACAGCTCCTCTTGCCTTAATATAAAAAGACTGTTTATTCTCCATTTCTATACGAGAACTCCCTTCAGTTAAAAATAACAAAATCTCTAAATTAGCTATTTTAAATCGCTCTTTAAAATATTCATCACTAAAATAAATTTCAGAAGACAATATTGTCAACTTTAGATTTTGCTGATGAGCAATTTTATAAACTTCTAATTTTTCAAAATCAAACATACTTGTTTAAATATTCAATAACCTTATCTTTAGTGGCGGTGAGGGCGGGATTCGAACCCGCGGTACGGTTGAAGCCGTACGACGGTTTAGCAAACCGCTCCTTTCGACCTCTCAGGCACCTCACCGAACGGTTACAAAAATAATATTTTTTATAAATCAAACAAGTATTTTTTTTATTTAGTTTGATTATATTCTTCATTATAACACGACGATGGAGGAATTTTTAAAACCTCCTACCATCTTGCCAAAATAAGCAGGATTTGTTAACCAAATCCTTTTAAAACTACTGATGGTAGCTTTTATATGCCGCCTCCAAAGAGATTTGTATGAGAAAAGAGAGAGATTGCAATACAAAAAAGGGGTAGAAAACATCTATCCCTTTTTTGTTGCTAAACAATTTATTTTTTTATTGTCTTGTAAACTCCGTTAGATAACTAGCTCCAGGAGTAGTATGCATTAATTTTAAACTATTATTAGTTATTTTAAAGTAGCTACGGTATCTATATATGTCGTTACATATGTCCATTAATATGGTTCATATGGGTGATATTTACCTTTTAAAATGTTTAGATTAATATTGAATCCTAACCTTTTTTAATAATAGTACAAATTTGTTCCCATTATTTAAAGTAAAATATATTACCTCAGTATAAAAATAATATTACTAAAAATCCGTTGATTATCAATGAATATATCACATCGGTATAAAATAAATTTGTTTTTATGAAAGAAAAAATGAAACTTTGCAGAGTTTAATTAACAAAAAGATTTTTTAATTAACTAAGTAATATGAATAACAATGAGTAAACTACATTTTGTAACCAAGCATGCTAATGCAAATACTGTAAAACACGAATGGCTTATCGTAGATGCAGAAGGTAAAACGCTAGGTCGTTTATGCAGTCAAATAGCTGCTATTTTAAGAGGTAAGCATAAAGCGTACTACACATCTCACGTAGATTGTGGGGATTTTGTAATTGTAGTAAATATCGAGAAAGTGGTGCTTACTGGCAATAAGAAAGAAGAAAAAAAATACATTCATCACACAGGTTATCCAGGTGGTCAAAAATCTGAATCTGCTAAATCTTTATTAGCACGCCGTCCTGAAGTATTGATAGAATCTGCAATTAAAGGAATGTTACCTAAAAATCGATTAGGTAGGAAAATGTTTAATAAATTATTTGTATATACAGGT
>JBOFDP010000014.1:0-20234 GCA_051647125.1 Chitinophagaceae bacterium
CGGTACGAGCGGATAGTGCGGTGTTTACGAGTTTACCGAATAGGGGCGTTGGCTTAGTTTCAGATAGCATGGTGGTAGTGGGTAGTAATGGTCAGTTGAAGAAGATGTCCATGAGTAGTACATCGCTCAATATCTATACAGGCGATGGGACGTTGGATAACTACAGACAAGTACGCGTACCTTTTGGCTTATCATTTTTGGGCAATCGGGACGAAGCCGGAGCAACCGTTTCCATTGAAGCTCTCAACTTCATACTTACCGGTGGCAGCCAGCTATTCATCGACGGCATCACAGAAACATCATCTACGGAGCTTACCCCCAATCAGAGGATACTTATAATTGACAATCATGGGGGGATGGTGAAGACACTGAGGGGGTCAATGTTGTCCAATATCTATAATGAGGATGGGGCGTTAAAAAGCAACAGAGAAATTACTCTAAATGATAATAATTTAACGTTTAATAGTACTACAGGTAATGTTTTGTTTAGTTCTATGGTTACAGGAAGTAGCGTGGGTCTGTCTGCCAATCTTGGTATTACCACAGCTAGTGATGCCAGACTGAAAGAAAATATTAAACCATATGCTGGTCCTAGCGCATTGAAAGGTATTAATGCTATTGAAATAGTGGAATATGATTGGAAAGCTATCAAGCCAAGTAATCTAAAGAGACATGTGCCAATAGGGGTGATAGCTCAAGATGTACAAAAGGTATTTCCAGATGCTGTGGGGGTTGATAGTAAGTCGGGTAATCTTATGGTACATACTACATTATTTTCTTTTTACTTGATGAAAGCCACTCAAGAGTTAACCAAAGAGGTGGAAGCCTTGAAAAAGGAAAATCAAGCCTTGAACGAAAGAATGAATAAATTAGAAACCTTGATGAAGCACATGCTTCATAAGGAGAAAAAATAGGTTTTGAATTTTTTATAAAACATCAAAGAACCTACTCATTGAGTAGGTTCTTTTTTTATTATATACTAATTTATTAAAGAAAGTGAAAAAAAAATAGTATATTTGAAAATATTTAAAACCTAATTATTATGTCATTATTATTTATTTTTATTGTTATTATTCTTTTGTTGTTATTGTCTTTAGTTACAGTACAACAAAATACGATTTCTGTTGTTACTATGTTTGGAAAATATAGAAGAATATTAACTCCGGGGTTAAGTTTTCGTATTCCCTTTTTTGAAGTTATTTTTAAGCGAATAAGTATTCAGAATAGGTCTGTAGAGTTAGAGTTTAACGCTATTACGATTGATCAGGCTAATGTATATTTTAAAACCATGTTGCTATATGCTGTATTTGATAAAAATGAAAATACGATAAAAAATGTAGCTTTTAAATTTATTAGTGATAGAGATTTAATGCAGGCTTTGGTAAGAACTATAGAAGGGAGTATTCGTGCATTTGTAGCTACTAAGAAACAGGCAGAAATTTTGGGATTGAGAAGAGATATTGTGGAATATGTTAAGCAACATGTAGATAAAGTTTTGGAAGATTGGGGCTATCATTTGCAAGATTTACAGATTAATGATATTACTTTTGACTCAGTTATCATGGAGAGTATGAGCAAGGTTGTGGCTTCCAACAATTTAAAGGCTGCTGCCGAGAATGAAGGGCAAGCATTGTTGATTACAAAAACTAAGGCGGCAGAAGCCGATGGCAATGCCATACGTATAGCGGCAGAAGCCGAGAAAGAAGCTGCTAAACTAAGAGGGCAAGGAGTAGCCCAATTTAGAGAAGAAGTAGCAAAAGGGATGTCTCAAGCGGCAGAGCAAATGAAGCAAGCGAATATGGATACTAATGTTATTTTATTTAGTATGTGGACAGAGGCTATCAAAAATTTTGCAGAATATGGAAAAGGGAATGTTATTTTTATTGATGGTAGCGCTCAAGGTATGCAACATACTTTACAACAAATTATGGGTTTAATGAAATATCCCGAGCAAAAGAACGAAACGAAGTAGAATTTTTTGTACAACAATAAAATAATAGATTATGTCAAAGTATTTTATTCAAAGACAAATGGCTCTTGATTATCATAGCCAAGAACCTCCAGGGAAAATAGAAGTTGTTCCTACCAAACCAACAAAAACACAAAATGATTTATCGCTTGCTTATTCGCCAGGTGTGGCAGAACCTTGTTTGGAAATAGCTAAAAATATAGAGCAAGCATATAAATATACCTCTAAGGGTAATTTGGTAGCTGTAATTAGTAATGGTACTGCAGTTTTGGGGCTTGGCAATATAGGGGCAGATGCTGCAAAACCCGTTATGGAGGGGAAAGGGGTACTCTTTAAAATATTTGCAGGAATTGACGTATTTGATATTGAAGTCAATGAGCAAGATCCTAATAAGTTTGTAGAAATAGTGAAATCTTTAGAACCTACTTTTGGAGCTATCAATTTGGAGGATATTAAAGCTCCTGAATGTTTCTTGATAGAAAAACGTTTGAAGGAGGAAATGAATATTCCTGTCATGCATGATGATCAGCATGGGACCGCCATTATCTCGGGAGCGGCATTGTTAAATGCATTGGAATTGCAACAAAAAAAAATAGAAAAAGTAAAATTTGTGGTGAGTGGTGCAGGAGCGGCAGGTATTTCTTGTTGTAAGCTATATATCCAACTAGGCGCTCAGAGAGAGAATTTTATGATTTTTGATAGTAAAGGTATCTTGCATAAAGGGAGAAATTTGGATGAAGAAAAATCCTTTTTTGCTGTAGATGCAGAAAAGGCAAATCTTTCTTTAGCAGACGCTATGAAAATAGCCGATGTCTTTATTGGCTTAAGTAGAGGTAATATTCTTTCTAAGGAGATGATTAAGAGTATGCCTGCTTGTCCTATTGTATTTGCTATGGCAAATCCTGACCCGGAAATTTCTTATCCAGATGCCATAGAGGTACGTGAAGATATTATTATGGCTACAGGCAGAAGTGATTATCCTAATCAAGTGAATAATGTATTGGGATTTCCGTATATTTTTAGAGGGGCATTAGATGTACGAGCTACTACTATTAATAGTGAAATGCTTTTAGCAGTAGTATATGCCTTGGCGGAGCTTGTTAAAAAACCTGTACCCGAAGTTGTTAGTAATGCTTATAGTGATAATAGCCTTAGTTTTGGAGTTAATTATATTGTACCTAAACCTACAGACCCGCGATTACTTTTTCTTACCGCCAAAGCGGTGGCTCAAGCGGCTATTAAAAGTGGGGTAGCTCAGAAAATTATTGAGGATTGGGAAGCCTATGAAGAATCTTTAGATATAAAAATTGGCTATCACAATCATGTAGCACGCATGTTAGGATTGAAGGCTAAAACATCAAAACGCAAGGTGAAATTGTTGTTTGAAGATGCTGAAAATATCGTGATATTAAAAATAGCACAACAAATTTTAGATGAAGGTATCGCAGAACCATTTTTATTGGGAACAAAAGCTGTAATTGAAAAACTTTGTATAGAAAACCAGTTAGACATTATAGATAGAGTACAGATTATAGATTCTGATCTTCCTAATATGCTTACCCAGCGTCATGATTTTGCTCAAATTTTATATGAAGAACGATGTAGAAAAGGAGTTACTTCTGCAAGTGCTAAAAAGCTTATGCATGATAAGACTTATTTTGGATGTATGATGGTAAAAACGGGCTGGGTAGATGCTATGATTACTGGGTATAGGCAAGACTATAAGCAAACTATACAAACAGCATTGCGTACTATAGGAAGTCAGAATGAAACTAAAACATTGGCGGGTATGTACATTCTATTTACCAAAAAAGGACCTTTGTTTTTTGCTGATGCTACTATTCATCTTAATCCTACAGCTCAGGAATTGGCAGAAATCACTTTGTTAGTATGTAAAAATATACGTTCGTTAGGAATAACTCCTCATGTAGCCATGTTGGGTTATTCTAACTTTGGAGATAGTGCCAATAAGGAGGAATTTTATAAGATTAATTTAGCAAGAAAACTAATAAAGGAAAAAGATCCTGAGTTGGTGATAGATGGAGAAATACAACCACACATTGCTTTGAATCAGGATTTATTAAAAGAAAATTACCCCTTTTCTGAGTTGGTTGGTCGTCAGGTAAATACATTAATTTTTCCTAGTATGTCAGCATGTAATATTGCTGTTAATTTGCTTACAGAGACATCCTCTCTTGAGTCTCTTGGACCTGTTATTTTAGGGCTTAAACAGCCTATTCACATTTTACAACCGGGTAGTCATGAAAGTAATATTTATAATATGGCATTGATGGCAGTCAATGATGTGTTAAATAAAAAATAAATATGAAGTGGATTAATGGTTTTGGCACATTTTTATTGATGCTAAAAGGAGGTATCTGCCTACCTGAAAATAGACATATGTATTGGAAAGAATTTCTTAATCAGTGCAATACTATTGGTTTAAAATCATTATCTATAGTGGCTGTTATTTCGGTTTTTATGGGGAGTGTCTCTGTCATGCAAATTGGGTATCAACTGCAAGGACCTTTAGTGCCTAAAAATACATTAGGGTATATTGTAAGAGATACCATTATTTTAGAATTTTCTTGTACCTTAATTTGTCTTATTTTGGCAGGGGTAATAGGTTCTAGAATAGCTTCTGAGATAGGGAATATGCGTATTGGAGAACAAATTGATGCTATCGAATTGATGGGTATAAATTCGAAGGGTTATTTAATTATGAATAGAATTTTAGCTTCTTTGCTAACTATTCCTTGTTTGGTTATTATTGCAATGGTTATAGGAATAATTAGTGCACGTTTTTTTGTTAGTATAACACTTCCTACTCAAATTGATGCTTTTGATAATGGATTGATGATTAAGTTTCAAGTGTTTTCTGTCTATTATAGCCTTTTAAAAAGTTTTGTTTATGGGTTTATAATTTCTAGTGTAAGTAGTTTTTTTGGATTTTATGTAAAAGGAGGTAGTATTGAAGTTGGGGTCGCTAGTACAAAAGCTGTAGTTGTATCTTGTATACTTATTTTGTTGGCTGATTATTGTGTCAGTGCTATGTTATTGTAAATTAATATATTTATCATTATAATATTTATATTTTAAAATTAGGATATACAGAATATGGAAATAGTACAAGGTGAAATATTGAAGCGTGTTAATTCTCCTAATGATTTAAAGCAATTTTCTGAACAAGAGCTTTTACAATATTGCAAAGAAGTAAGAGCATATATTATTAATGTAGTAAGTAGGCATGGAGGGCATTTTGCTGCTAGTTTAGGAGTTGTAGAGCTTACGGTAGCTATTCATTATATATACAATACCCCCTCCGATCATTTAATTTGGGATGTAGGGCATCAAGCCTATGCACATAAAATTATTACAGGGCGTAGAGATGTCTTTCCTACCAATAGGCAGTATAAAGGGATTAGTGGTTTTCCGAATATATTTGAAAGTAAATATGATGCTTTTGGAGTAGGACATTCTTCAACTTCTATATCTGCAGGATTGGGAATGGCTTTGGCTAATCAATATCAAGGTACGCATCAACGAACGGTAATCATAATAGGTGATGGTGCTTTGGGAGCAGGTCAGGCATTTGAAGCTCTTAATCATGCCGGCGTAGCCAATACAGACATTCTTATTATTGTGAATGATAATAATATTAGCATAGATCCTAATGTAGGAGCTTTAAAAGAATTGCTTACCAAACTTACCACTTCTCAACAGTTTAATACATTTCGAGATAAGGTATGGAATGCATTAGGCTTTATTCCTGGCACTCACAAATTACGTCAGATAGCTGCTCGTTCGGAAAAAGGTATTAAAGGTTTTTTAGTTTCTAAGAGTAATTTTTTTGAATCTCTGAATATCCGTTATTTTGGTCCTATTGATGGGCATAATCTTCCTCTTTTGCTAAAAACATTAAAACATATTAAAGAAATACCTGGACCTAAAATATTACATACCATTACAACTAAAGGGAAAGGCTATAAACAGGCAGAAAAAGAACAAACAAAATGGCATGCTACTGGTGGTTTTGATAAGGCTACAGGTAAGCAGATAAGTATAGAATCTACTACCCAACGATACCAAGATATTTTTGGTAAAACTATGGTAGAATTGGCACAACAGAATGATAAAATTTTTGCAATAACACCTGCCATGCTTTCGGGTTCTTCTTTGAAAATGATGATGGAGAAAATGCCTAATAGAGTCTTAGATGTAGGCATTTGTGAGCAACATGCTGTAACTATTAGTGCAGGACTTGTTACTCAAGGCATTAAAGTATATTGTACGATATACTCTACTTTTCTACAACGTGCTTATGATCAAGTGATACATGATGTTGCTTTGCAAAAAATACCTGTTATTTTTTGTGTCGATAGGGCAGGTGTTGTAGGTGAAGATGGACCTACTCATCATGGTCATTTTGACCTTGCTTATATGAGGTGTATTCCTAATGTAATTATTGCTGCTCCTATAAATGAGATAGAATTTAGAAATATGCTTTATACAGCACAATTACCAGATTTGAAACTTCCTATTTTTATACGTTATCCAAGAAATAAAGGAATAATGGTTGATTGGGAAAAGCCTTTTCAAAAAATAGAAATAGGAAAAGGATTAAAGATAAAGGAGGGAGAAAAAGTGGCTATACTCACCATAGGATATATAGGAAATAATGTTATAAAGGCTATGGATATTTTACAACAAGAAAATATACATCCTCTTCATTATGATGTACGATTCTTGAAGCCTTTAGACTATTCTATATTGGAGGATATTATGAGTAAGAATATCCGTCAAATTATTACTGTAGAAGATGGTACAGTTGTGGGAGGTTTGGGTAGTGCTGTGCTTGAGGCTATGAATGCTAAAAACTATTATTGTCATATAACTATGCTTGGGATGCAAGATATATTTGTACATCAAGGAAGTATTGATCAATTACAAAAAGATTGTGGCTATGATACTGAGGGTATTATTCAAACTGTAAGAAAGGTATTTCCTCATGCAGAGAATAATCCATAAAATTATTTTTTAATAGTGTATTATTAATATTATGAAAGTAAGAGATTATATTAAACATGCTCAAAAAACTTTGCTCTCTTTTGAAATACTCCCTCCTTTAAAAGGAAAAGGGATAGAATCTTTATTTAAAGAAATAGAAAAGTTAAAAGCGTTAAATCCTTCTTTTATTAATGTAACTTATCACCGTAGAGAGAGTCAATTAATTAAGGATACTATGGGTAATGAAAAAATAGTAGAATTTGCAAAGCGACCTGGAACAGTGGGAATTTGTGCTGCTATTAAATATAAATATAATATAGAACCTGTGGTACATCTTATTTGTGCAGGATTTAGTAAAGAAGAAACGGAAGAGGCATTAATAGAACTTTCTTATTTAGATATTGAAAATATATTAGCTTTGCAAGGAGATGCTAAAAAATCTGATAATGGAAAGTTTTTTCCTAAGGAGGGAGGTCATGCATATGCTTCGGAATTAGTAACCCAAATACAAAATATGAATCAAGGTATATATCTCGGAGAGCATATTACTCCTCAATATCCTACCAATTTTTGTATAGGAGTAGCAGGTTATCCAGAAAAGCATTTTGAAGCTATGGATACAATCAGTGATTTACAATATTTAAAGCAAAAAGTAGAGCAAGGGGCTTCTTATATTGTTACTCAAATGTTTTTTGATAATAGCAAATATTTCGACTTTGTAAAACGTTGTAGAGCTATAGGAATTACAATCCCTATTATTCCTGGTTTAAAACCTATTATACGTAAAAAACAGATAGAAATATTACCCAAAATTTTTTATCTATACATACCACAAGCATTACATAATGCGATTATGGAATGTAAGGATGAGGAAGCTTGCAAACAAGTAGGAAAAGAATGGCTTGTACAACAATCTAAAGAATTAAAAAAACATGGAGTTCCTGTATTACATTATTATACTTTATCGGCTACTAATACGATTATAGAGGTGGTAAATCAGGTGATGTAGTATTATGAGGAATGTAAAAGAGATATAATTTGTTTGGCAGCTTCTTGTGAAACATTTGTTTTTAATTTCAGTATTTGATGTAAATGCTCATATTCATGTTGTAATTTTTCTTGAGTAATAGGTAATAATAAATGATGAATAGCATCAGTAATTTTTTCTTTATTACAATCTTTTTGTAAAAGCTCATCTACTACTTTTTTGTTTATAATGAGGTTTACTAATGAAATATAAGGTAGTTTAACCAACTGTTTGGCTATCCAAAAAGAGATAGCATTTGCTTTATAGCAAACTACTTCGGGTACTCGTAGAAGGGCAGTTTCTAGGGTAGAGGTACCTGATTTTACAACAGCTATTTTAGCATCATATAAAATATCATAACTATTCCCTTTATGTAAGGTAACGTTGGGAAAAGGTTTTATATATTCATTATATAAAGAAAGTGGTAGAGAGGGCGAGGCTGCTATAATAAATTTTTCATTGGGAAAATTTTGGGTAGCTTTCAACATAGGAGGAAGTATTTTTTTTATTTCTTGATGTCTACTACCTGGCATTAGGACGATGTGTTTATGGGTACGAGGTTGAGTTTTATGAGATAAATATTCATCAATATGTTCTACCAAAGGGTGTCCTACATACCATACTTTCCAATTATGTTTTTTATAATATGATTCTTCAAAAGGTAATATACAAAGTAGTTTGTCTACATATTTTTTGAGTAGTTTTACCCTTCCTTCTTTCCATGCCCATACTTGCGGAGAAATATAGTATACCACTTTTATACCTTGCTTTTTTGCCCATTTGGCTATACGTAAATTGAATCCTGGATAGTCTACCAAAATTAATATATCGGGTTGAAAAGCTAAAATTTGAGCTTTGCATAGCTTAAAATTTTTAAGTATAGTAGGCAGGTTGAGCAATACTTCTACATATCCCATAAAGGCTAAATCACGATAATGTTTTAAAATATGTACTCCTTGTTGTTCCATTAAATCACCTCCCCAACCCTCCATAATTGCCTGAGAATTATGGAGAGAAATGGCTGTTGCTAATCGGGAAGCATGAATATCTCCTGAGGCTTCACCTACAATAAAAAAAAATTTCATAAGTTACAAAATTAAATCAAAAAATAGTATCCTAAAAATTATATTAATAAAATAGTTATAGATAATCAATTATACATTCCATCGTAGTACTACGAGATCCTTTCAAAAGGAAGGCTGTATGAAGGTAGAATTCCTTTTTTAAATACTCTATTAGATTGTTAACATTTTCAAAATGTAAAAAAGTATTCGATATAGAACCAAATTCATTGCCTACTAAATATACTTTTTTCCAAGAATATTGTTGTATAAGAGTAAGAATTTTTTGATGTTCTTCTTTGCTATATTTACCCAATTCGTTCATTTGTCCTAGCATTAATATTTTTTCACCATGGGGGTATTGCATAAAATGTTCTATTGCTACCTTCATACTTGAAGGGTTTGCATTATAAGCATCTAATATGATTGTATTTGTATTTTTATGGATGATTTGGGATCTTTGATTCTTAGGAATATAGTCTTTAATAGCTTCTTTACATTGAGATAGGGGAATATTAAAATAAATTCCAACAGCACATGCTGCTAATACATTCATTATATTATAATGTCCTATTAGCTGAGTATCTATAATTTCAGTTTTGGAGCTAGTAGTTATTTTAATTTGAAGAAAAGGATTAAGGGATATATACTGACCAGTTAAAGTACTAGAAGTTAGTCCATAGGTAAATTTTGTTGTAGCTGTAGAAGTATCTTTTTTTAGATACGTATCTTCATTGTTTACAAATATGGTACCTTTGTGTTTAGTAATATATTTATATAATTCAGTTTTTGCTTTTCCTATATTTTCAATATTCTCAAAGCCTTCTAAATGAGCTTTTCCTATATTTGTAATTAGTCCATAATTAGGTAACACAAAGGAGCAATAATTAGCAATTTCTCCTATATGGTTAGCACCCATTTCTATGATGGCTATTTCGTGTGTTAGATTAAGTTTTAGTAAAGTAAGTGGTATCCCAATATGATTGTTAAGATTTCCTTCTGTAGCCAGTATACAAAATTTCTTTTCCAAAATTTTAGCAATAAGTTCTTTTGTCGTAGTTTTTCCATTACTACCAGTGATGGCAATAATAGGAATATTAAGTTTTTGTCGATGATATTTGGCAAGTTGTTGTAAGGTATTTAAGCAATCCTCTACATACAATACCTTATGATCCTGCAACAGAGATGGGTTTTTAGTATCACTTATTACCAAAGAAGCCCCCTTGTAGAGAGCTTCTTTAATAAACACATTCCCATCAAAATTATGACCTTTTAAACAAAAGAAAATATCGTTGCGCTGTAATCTTCTTGTATCTGTTTGAATATTCTTATACTCTAAAAATTGAGAGTATATATATGGAATCACAATTATTTATATTTATTAACTCCAAAGCCACGTTTTTGAATAATCCAATTATTGCCACCTTTTCCTCTTCCTCCTTCTTCTGATGAACTACCTACAGATGTCATAGCACATCTAAACCCTACAGTTGCAGATGCTTTATCTTGATCCATGAAACGACGAGTAGCAGGTTGTAACCAATAAGGTAAATCTGCCCAACTACCACCTTTAATTACACGTGATTTATCACTAATTAAAGATACCCCATTATCATCCCCATAAATGATTCCTGAAGTTTCATCCCCATCTTTAAAAGATCTATTATCAGAAGTAGAATAAGATCTATTAGAACTTTGAGCAATATCACTATCTGTAATACGTTCCATTTTTACTCGTCCCATTGTATCCAATACAATACCTGCTGTTTCTGTATTAACAGAGGGTTTTTCAAAGATATTTCCTCTAAAAGGATTTAAATCTATAGATTCTAATGAAGTTAATGGTCTGTATACATCTTGAACCCACTCATTGACATTACCTGCCATGTTGTATAATCCTAAAGGATTTGGAAAAAAAGACTGTATTTCAGAGGTATAAGTAGCATTATCATTTAAACCACCAGCATTTCCCATATAATCACCATTGCCTCTTTTAAAGTTGGCATAAAAAGCACCTTTCATAGGTCCATTACGAGAATCTCTTAGTCGGCTTACACCATCAGGGTCTGGCACCCAAGGATATAAATTATTTTGAATATTAATCTCTTCACCACGTTGTTGTTGCCCACCTCTGTTCGTATTTTCAATAACACTTTGAATAGGAGCCGCATTTTCTGAAATATTTCCTATAGCGGCATATTCCCATTCTGCTTCAGTCGGTAATCTATAATCTAATACGATTAAACCATCTTCCATGATTACGTTGGGACGAGGTTTGCCATCAAAAGTTTTTAATGGGTTTTGAGAACTTCTTGCTAATTTACCCGGTCTTCCTTTATAGGCATTTAAAAGATAAGAAGTGGTATTAAAATTATTAGAAGCATCTCCTTTTAGTTTAGGTTTTGCTAATAGTCCTTTGTCTATAAGCATTTTTTCATTTACTCTATCCGTACGCCATATACAAAAATCGCTTGCTTGTTCCCAAGTTACTCCAACTACAGGATAAAAATTATATGCAGGATGCGTAAAATACATCTTAACATAAGGCTCATTATAGGCTAAGCTAGAACGCCATACCAAACTATCTGGACGAGCTCGTTTCCTAACGGTAGCATATTCTGCGGCACCAAAAACCAAATTAATCCAGAAGGTATATTCTCTGTAATGTACATTAGCTATTTCTGTTTTATCAATGTAAAAAGAGGGTACTGTAATACGTTTTTTTATAGTATTCCAATATCCCATTACATCTTCTTCGGCTACATTGCCCATAGCAAACGTTCCTCCTTGAACAAATACTAAATTGGGACCTGTATTTTGCCCATTAAAGTCAGTTACAAAAAATCCTGAAGAACTTTTTGGATCATTGTATGTCCATCCTGTAACACCAGATTTTTGTATACTTTGAGGGTTGGTTCTACTTCCGCTATTAGGATTAGGACCTCCACATGAAGCAAGTAGTACAACTATAGCTAATAGCATAACGTTTAAAAACAATCGTGTAAGATTTATTTTTTGTATCATAAATTTAAAAAATTACTTATAAAATTTCCTGCAAATATACTCTTTTTTTTTATATAAATTTTACTAGAAGGGTAAATCATCTTCTACAGTTGTATTTATAGGAGGTAAAGGTTCAAAATTATTTTCGTTGAGGGGTGCTATCTCATTGATTAACTCAATTTTCCATGCACGTATATCTGTATACCAGCGACTATTAAACTCTCTACTTTCAATCTCAAATGAAACTTCAACTAGATTGCCTATAGACAAGGATTCTGTATTTATTTTATCTCCCCATACGGAGACACATATTTTTTTAGGATATTGGGTTTCTGTAGTTTCTACAATGAGGTCTTGTTTTTGCCAAGTTCCATTTTTACTTTTACCTGTTTGTACAGGTAAAAGTTGTACTATTTTAGATTGAAATTTCATAATGTTTATATCTGTTCTTCTACAAAAATATTGGCTTTGTTATTATTTACTTCTACAAATCCACTTTTTACTTTAAATTCGATTTTTTTTAAAGAGTCTTTATCTTCTATAATTTGTACTTTTCCTTCCACTAATGCTCCAATAATATTGGCATGGTGTTCTAATATCGTAAACAATCCATTAATACCTGGTAGTATAATGCCGTATACATTACCTGTAAATAAAGTTTTTTCGGGAGATAAAATTTCTAAAAACATAATAAATATTTTATACATTAATAGCCTCTAATAATTTTTTTCCTTTTTCAATAGCCTCTTCTATGGTACCACAAAGATTAAATGCGGGTTCTGGGTATTCATCTACAGCACCGTCCATAATCATATTAAATCCTTTAATCGTATCGTCTATACTTACCAATACACCTTTTATACCTGTAAATTGCTCAGCCACGTGGAAAGGTTGTGATAAGAAACGTTGTACCTTACGAGCCCGAGAAACGGTAAGTTTATCTTCTTCACTTAATTCATCCATACCTAAAATAGCAATAATATCTTGTAATTCTTTATAACGTTGTAAAATGCCTTTTACGCGTTGAGCACAATTATAATGAGCTTCTCCTACAATATCTGGAGATAGAATACGAGAAGTAGAATCCAATGGGTCTATAGCAGGATAAATACCTAATTCTGCAATTTTTCTACTTAATACTGTGGTAGCATCCAAGTGGGCAAAAGTAGTTGCTGGAGCAGGATCCGTAAGATCATCTGCAGGTACGTATACCGCTTGCACAGAAGTAATAGAACCATGTTTGGTAGAGGTGATGCGTTCTTGCATCAATCCCATTTCAGTAGCTAATGTAGGTTGATAGCCTACAGCTGAGGGCATACGTCCTAATAATGCGGATACTTCTGATCCTGCTTGTGTAAAACGGAAAATATTATCTACAAAAAAGAGAATATCTTTCCCTTTCTTATCGCTATCACGATAATATTCCGCTATAGTAAGACCACTTAATGCCACTCTTGCACGTGCACCAGGGGGTTCGTTCATTTGTCCAAATACAAAAGTAGCTTTAGACTCAGCTAAAGTTTTCATATCTACCTTAGACAAATCCCATCCACCTTTTTCCATACTCTCTTTAAATTTTTTTCCATATTTCATGATACCTGCTTCAATCATTTCACGTAATAAATCATTACCCTCACGAGTGCGTTCTCCTACCCCCGCAAATACTGATAATCCTGAATAAGCTACTGCAATATTATTAATCAATTCTTGAATAATAACAGTCTTTCCTACCCCTGCACCGCCAAACAAACCTACTTTTCCTCCCTTAGAATAAGGTTCTATTAAATCTATAACTTTAATACCAGTAAATAATATCTCACTTGAGGTAATGAGGTCTGCGAATACAGGTGGGTTAGCATGTATAGGTCTTCCTTTTTTCTTTGACACAGCAGGAAGTCCATCTATAGGATCTCCTGTTACATTAAACAGACGTCCTTTTATACCTTCTCCTACAGGCATCATAATAGTATTTCCGGTATCTATCACTTCCAAACCTCGTTTTAAACCTTCTGTACTATCCATTGCTATACAACGTACACTGTTTTCTCCAAGATGTTGTTGAACTTCTAACACTAATATTTCTCCATTAGGTTTTTTGAGTTCAAGAGAGTTATATAGTTCTGGTAAAGTATTTGAATTGTTAAATTGTACATCTACCACTGCACCGATAATTTGTTTAATGTAGCCTACATTTTCAGATTTTGTAGTATTATTAGATTTTGTTTTTCCCTTTGCCATGTTACTCAAAAAATTTTATATATCTTAAACAGGTTATTATTTTTAATCTTGATGCAAAAGTAAGGATTTTATTTATCATTGAAGAGCTATCGCTTTATTAGAGGAATATAAAAAACAACTCCCCCCCTTTTTTATATTGAAGCTGTTTGTGCCCGAGACTGGAATCGAACCAGCACAGTATCACTACTACATGATTTTGAGTCATGCGCGTCTACCAATTTCGCCACTCGGGCATCAATACAAAGAGCCTTTTAGGCTACAAATATAAAGAAAAAAGACTTTTTCTATTTTATTTTTTCTACTATTTTTTGTAGATATTGTTTTTTATAATGATAGGCTTTTAATTTTTCTAAATCTTCAGTAGTAATTGTATTTTCATCATAATTAAGAATAATAGGAGATACTTTATTATAAAGTTCTTGTTGTTTTTGTTCTACAGATTGTTTTATAGATTGTATTTCTATGAAATTATGTTCACTTATGGCGGTATCAAATTGTTCGTTAAGTTCTAATATGTCTAAGAGAAAGAGATTATCCAAGATATATTTTTCATTAGGAGTGATAATATTTTTTAGTTGTAAAAGATATAAAAGCGTTTTGTGTTCATCAGAGAAAATATTTTTAGCATCATTTAGATCTGCTGTAATTAGTAATGCTTCTTCTTTTTCTTCATCGGATAGATTACGCGTAAAATCAGGATGGTTTTTTTTGATGAGGGGATAAAATTTATTATCTAATATTACAGGATCAATTTTTATATTTTCAGCAATATCTAAAAGTAAAAAATAGTTTTTCATTATTATACAAAGGGTTAAAAAATGGAAACTAAAAGTTGGGATACTAATCCGATAACAACAGCTAATGGATTTTCTAATTTTGTATTTGATTTTTTTATTAACAATAGTATAAAAATAATAGAGAAGATGATGAATAGAGGAAAGATAGAAAATTGGGCAGCTTTCATATATTGCAAAAGGATGGCAAAACATTGAGTTGCCGCTAACATTGGAAATGAGATCATAAAAAAAGGATTTATTAAAAATACTATGGATACACTGATAAATAATCCGAATAAAAAATGAGAGGGGAGAGGTTGAATACCTTCCAGATTTTTTAATGTAAACCATGCCCAAAATAAGAATGTAATCATGGCTATTAAGGGAATGATTCTACTTTTATAGGTATCTAACCTAAAATTTTTGATAAATCCTAATTTCCATAATAACATCATAGTAAGAGACGGAAGAATCAGTATATCTGTTAAAATATAGGCTATAGATTTTTTAGCAATTATGGAATTTTGGGCAATTAACATACTCTTAAAACTAAGATGGGCAGGATCTATACTAATGATAAAGTAGCAAGTTATTGAAACGAGCAATAAAGGATGTAAGAGAATAGAGATAATGGAGTTGTAATATTTCATGTATTATAATTTTTTTCTTAGTTGTGCTGTTGGAATATTCATTTTTTGTCGGTAGTTTCCAATAGATCGGCGGGCTATTTTTTTGCCTCTATTTAAAAATTCTTGTTCTAATTCTTCATCAGTATAAGGATTTTTTTTATCTTCTTGGTCAATGATTTGTTGCAATATAGTTTCTATTTCTATGGACAAAAATAGCTCTCCAGATTTATTTATTATCTGTTCATTAAAGAAAAATTTCAAGGGTTTTATTCCCCAATCTGTTTGTACATATTTATGTTGAATAGCACGGCTTATAGTGCTAATATCATTATTTGTGGTTTGTGCCATATTTTTGAGAAGCATGGGCTGTAGTTGAGTTTCATCACCAGAAAGAAAATAATTTTTTTGCAAGGTTATGATACTATTTAAAATGTGTTGCAATGTGTGTTTTCGTTGTTGAAGGGCTTCTATAAAAAATTGTGCTTGCTCTATTTTTTGTTTTATAAATAGTTCTGCATCTTTTTGTTTTTTAGATTTATATTGTTGTAAAATTTTTTCGTAGTACTTGCTTAACTTTAATTTGGGATTATAGCTACCATTAGCATAGCTTTCTATTTCTCCATCTTTTTGAGTAATGATAAAATCGGGGTAGATTGTATTTTTAGTATAAAAAGAAGTTGTATTTAAAGGATAAGGATGTAGAGTTTCTATATGGTCTATAATCATTTTTAAGATAGGTTCGTTGATATGTAAAAAATGACATAATTTATTAAAATTTTTTGTAGATAAATAATCAAAATATTTTTCTACTATACAAATAGCTTCATCCACATGATACCCTTCTGTTTTTTGTTTTTTGAGTTGTAACAATAGGCATTCTTGGAGGTTTCTTGCACCGATGCCAGGGGGGTCTAATTGTTGTATTTTTTTGAGTACTGCAATAATTTCTTGGTCACTAAAATCTTTATTGTATTTAAATAGCAAATCATCTTGTATAGAGGGTATGGATGTAGTAAGGTATCCGTTTGGATCTAAACTGCCAATAAGATGTTGGGCAATTTGCTCTTCTTGCTTGTTTAGATTTAGTATATATAATTGTTCTGACAATATATCTAAACAAGATTTTTCAATTTTTGTTTCAAAAGGTTGTATATCTCCTAACTCAGGTGTATAGTTGGAAGTATCTTCATCTCCATCATCTTGCCAAAAATCTTTATCTATAGCAAGATCATTATCCGTATTAATATTTTCAGATTCTTCAGAATTTTCTTGAGAAGGAGTATCTATTTCTAAGGCAGGATTTTCTTCTACTTCATTTTTAATTTTTTCTTCTAATGCAAAAGCAGATAAAGGTAAAAGCCTTTGTAATAAAAGTTGCTGAGGGGTAAGCTTTAACTGTTGCTTTTGATAAAGATGTTGACCTAATGTCATAAAACATATTTGTGCAAAAATAAAACAACCTTAGCAAAGTTTTTTATTTTTCAGATACAATTTGGCAATCTCTATATCAATAGGATGAGTTATTTTTATATTTGACCTATCTCCTTCTATAAAATGAAGTTGGTATCCTGCATATTCTACAACACTAGCATCATCTGTAAAATGAGGTTTATATTCGGCACGAAAAGAGGCTAATAAAATGTCTGAAGAAAATACCTGTGGTGTTTGTACGCTAAATATATGTTCTCTATCAACAGCTTTATATAATATTCCTTGTTCAAATTGCCTAATACTATCTGTAACAGATAGTAGAGGAATGGCAGAATCATATTTTTGGGTAGCTATATATAATTTTTTTAATAGTTCTGAATCTATTAAACACCTTGCAGAATCATGTATAAAGATTATACTTTTTTTGTTTTTATCAATATAAGATAAGGCATTTTTTACAGAAAAAAAACGCATTTCTCCACCTGCTACTACTTGTATTTTTTGAGATGAGGTAGAGAAATATTTTTTAATGTCTTGTTGTACCTTTCCTATACTATTTGGCAATATTGGAATAATAATATTAATAGTACTGAAAGTATCTAAAAAAGTTTTTACAGAATAATACCAGATAGGTTTTTTATAAAGTGTGATAAATTGTTTGGGAGTAGGGTTGTTCATGCGTTGCCCTTTTCCTGCAGCTAATATGATGGCATATTTATCCATATATTATTTAGTAGCCTTTTTACTTGGTTTTTGGGTAGTAGGTTTTTTTCTTACGGAAGATTGACTTGGAGATGAATTTGCTATAATGTCTTTTATTTCTTCTATTGTTAGTTCTTGAGTTTTTGCTTTCCATTCTTTAGGAATCTTATAATTGCCTTTTTCTGCTTTTATATAAGCTCCAAAACGTCCATTGAGAACTTGTATTTTTTGTTCAGGAAAATCCTTTATTAAGGCATTAGCTAATTTTTCTCTTTTGGCAAGGATGATTTCAATAGCTTCAGGTAATGTAAGATTAAACAAATTTTTTTCTTTAGGTAAAGACACAAATTTATTATTGTGAAGAATATAAGGTCCAAATTGCCCTATATTGACGTCTACTTTAGTATCTTCAAAGTTTCCTAAATTTTTGGGTAGGCTAAGGAGCTGGAGAGCCTCTTCTAACATAATAGTTTGAATGCTTTGATGTTTTAAGAGTTTGGCAAATTTAGGTTTTTGATCATTTTCCCCATTGCCAAGTTGTATCATGGCTCCATATTTCCCCATTTTAGCTAAAATGGGTTGTTTACTGATAGGGTCTACACCTAATTCTCTTTCTCCTTTTATACGTTCTTGAGAGGCAGAGGCTTCTTGGAGATAGTTTTTAAAAGGGGAATAAAAATCTTGTAATAATTTTTCCCAATTAGTTTTTCCTTCTGCAACTTTATCAAAGTCTTCTTCAATATTTGCAGTAAAATTATAGTCTAATATGGTAGGAAAATATTTTATAAGAAAAGTATTTACTAAAATACCTAAATCTGTAGGAAAAAGTTTATTTTTTTCTATATTATAGGTTTCTGTGATAGTGGCATGTTGTATTTCTTTATTTATTAAAGAGAGTGTTCTGGCTTGACGTACTTTTCCTTCTGTAGATTTTTTTTCTACATATTCTCTTCTCTGAATAGTAGCTATAGTAGGAGCATAGGTAGAAGGACGTCCTATTCCCATTTCTTCAAGTTTTTTTACTAAGGAGGCTTCGTTATATCGAGGTTCTGGTGTGGTAAATTTTTCATGTGCCGAGAGGTGTGCTAAATTCACAGACTCTCCTTCTTTGAGTGGTGGCAAGGTTGTGGGAGTATCTTCTTTCTCTGGGGTATTATTTTCGCCTACAGTAGCTATTTTATAGACTTTTAAAAACCCATCAAATTTTAATACCTCTCCTTGAGCAGTAAATTGTTCTGAACTATTAGAAATATTTATTTTGGCAATAGTTTTTTCTATAATCGTATCACTCATCTGAGAAGCCATAGTACGCTTCCATATCAATTCATAAAGTTTCTTTCCTTCACTATTATTAATTGTATGATTTCCAATTTCTGTAGGTCTTATAGCTTCGTGAGCTTCTTGGGCATTAGAAGATTTAGTCTGATATTTTCTATGGTGATAATATTCTTCACCATATTCCTGAAGTATGATTTGTTTTATATTTTGTAGTGCTGTTTGGCTAAGATTCACACTGTCTGTACGCATGTAGGTAATATATCCATTTTCATATAACTTCTGGGCTATTTGCATAGTTTTACTTACACCATAGCCAAGTTTTCGAGCAGCTTCTTGTTGGAGAGTAGAGGTAGTAAAGGGGGAAGAAGGGGTACGTTTTCCTGGTTTAACCTCAATATGATGGATGGCAAACCGTGCTTGTTGGCATAGGGCTAAAAATTTTTCAGCCTCTTCTATGGTATGCTTATTTTGAGCAAGGGCTTTAAAATTTCCTTTTTGGTTGTTAAATAATGCCTCTATTTTTAATGAAGATGTAGGGGTAAAGGATTGTATTTCTTTTTCTCTTTCTACAATAATTCTTACTGCCACACTTTGTACTCTTCCTGCACTAAGAGATGTTTTTGCACTTGTTTTTCGCCATAGTATAGGACTTACTTCAAAACCTACTATTCTATCTAATACTCTTCTGGCTTGCTGTGCATTTACCAAGTTCATATCTACCGTACGAGGATGTTGTACAGCTTCTAATATAGCAGGTTTTGTAATTTCATGAAAGGCTATACGTTTAGTAGTTTTTGGATCTAACCCTAATACCTCACATAAATGCCAACTTATAGACTCCCCCTCTCTATCTTCATCCGTGGCTAGCCATATTTCATTAGCTTTAGCAGCAAGTGTTTTGAGTTCTGAGACTACTTTTTGCTTATCTTCTGGTATTTCATAATGGGTTTTAAAATTATTATCTATTTCTATACCCATATTTTCTTTAACGAGGTCTCTCACATGCCCGTAGCAACTACGTACTTGAAAAGCATTACCCAAAATTTTTTCTATAGTTTTTGCTTTTGCTGGGGATTCCACAACTAATAAATGGTGAGACATAGCATTTTGTTT
>JBOFDP010000015.1:0-12346 GCA_051647125.1 Chitinophagaceae bacterium
CGAAGTAGAATTATCAAATGCAGTGGTTGATGTATTTTCCAAAAATGGATTAAAGATATTTGGAGCTTCACAGCGATCCGCTATTATTAGAAAGTAGTAAAGCCTTTTCTAAAGAATTAATGGAGAAGTATAAGACACCTACAGCAATATATGTTATTTTTGATGAGTATGAACAATCGATCCAGTATTTGCAAAAAGTAGGTCCTCCTATAGTTATTAAATATGATGGGCTTGCAGCTGGAAAAGGGGTAGTAGTGGCTCTTACTATGCAAGCTGCAGAAGAGGGCATTAAAGGAAATGTTATTGGATAAAAAATATGGCAATGCAAGTGTACTAATAGAAGAATATTTGGAGGGTCTAGAATTTTCTCCTTATGGCTTTTGTACATGGGAAAATGGTGTTGCCTATGGTGGTGGCTCAAGACCATAAAAGGGTATATGATAAAGGACCTAATAATGGAGGTATGGGAGCATATAGCCCCGTACCCACCTATTAGCGATATAGATATACAGTTTGCTATGCAATATATTATGAAGCCTGTGGCAGAAACCATGATACAGGAAAATAGAAAATTTGTAGGGGTACTTTATGGTGGGTTAATGCCCACTAAGCAAGGCATAAAAGTAATAGAGTTTAATACTCGCTTTGGTGACCCAGGAACAGAAGTAGTATTACCAAGCATGCAATCAGATTTAGTAGAAATAATACTTTCGATATTGGAAGGAAAGTATATAGATATAGTTTGGAAAAAAGAGGCTGTTTTAGTAGGGGTGGTGATGGCTGAAGAAGGATACCCTAATAGCTACGAAAAAGGATTTGAGATAGAAGGGGGAGAGCAAGATTTGGTATTTCACATGGGTACACAACAAAAGGAAAATAAATTGATAGCTAATGGTGGAAGGATACTTATGGTAGTAGGTATAGTAGATTCGCTAAAAGAGGCTAAAAAATTAGCTTATGAAAAGGTATCAACAATATATTCAGAAGGATTATTTTATAGAAAAGATATTGGTTATAAAATTATTGAATATTAGAGATTGAAAATATTTATAGTACACTTCTATACAATATAAGAAAGCATACCAAAGGTGGAATAAAATTTTTAATGTGATAAGCATTTTCCGTTTTCTATTAGCTATTATATTTATTCTAAATCTCATTATCACAAGTACACAGGTGAAAAAGATAAAAATAGCACTTATGGAAGGAGAAAAAATATATAAAAATATATAAAATTATAGTTGTATTTTAAAAGTAATAGAACAGGAAAATTTTATGGAAACAACAACATGCAAAAATATTCCTCAATGGTTAGCGGTAATAGGAGACATGGAAACATTGAGTAGTTTTGCATATCATAATCCTCAGTATGTATTTCCAGAGATTAACCAAAATTTTGAGATTAAATTTAAACAAATTGTTCATCATCTCAAAGTATGGGTATACCTATACGACAATTCAAATTCTCTGTATAAGGGAGAATCTTATTTTTTCGGAGAAATAAAGAGAATAAAAACTATTATGAACGAATTGCATCAAGAAAGATGTTTTAAAAGGTACCAATTTTGAGAACAAATATGCTGGAAGTGTGTTATTATGAAAAAAATAATTGAAGCTAAAGCTGTGGCTGTATGGCTACCTATGATTTACAGGTATTCAACATGGGTAACCCTTCTCTAAGATACTTACTAATAAATGTTTTGAGGTGAGTATTTCCAATGATAGATTGAACTGTGATTACAAGCTTAAAGAAAGTATTTTTAAAAGTAAGAGTGCTATTTTTTTGATGCAACAAGTGGGTATCTTATAAGAGTTATTATTTTATCTAATAGCGAAAGTAAGAGCTTTATGCTTTGTGAGTGCAAGACCGGTTCCTAATACTACACTTTTCAATGGAGAATCTGCAATATAAATAGGTAATTTTAACTTTTTATTTAAGCGTATGTCTAAGCCTTTAATCATTGATCCACCTCCGGTCATATAAATGCCTTTACGATAAATATCAGAGGACAGCTCTGGAGGTGTTATTTCCAGTGCTTTTAAAATAGCATGTTCTATTTGGATCAAAGAATTATCTAAGGATTCTGCTACTTCCTTATAATTAATCATAATTTGTTTTGGAATTCCAGTTACCATATCTCTACCATTTACGGGTATATCTTCAGGTTCTTCCTCTAATACTTTTAGAGCAGATCCTATACGGATTTTTATTTGTTCTGCAGTACGTTCTCCGACTAATAAACCATGTATTTTTTTTAGATATTCCATAATATCTCTGGTAAATTCATCTCCTGCAATACGAATAGATTGATCACATACAATATCTCCTAAGGCAATAATTGAAATTCCTGTAGTTCCGCCTCCAATGTCTATTACCATATTACCTTCTGGAGCTTCTACATCAAGTCCCATTCCAATAGCTGCGGCCATAGGTTCGTATATAAGATGTACATCCCTACCACCTGCTTGTTCTGCACTATCAATCACGGCTCTCTTTTCTACTTCTGTAATGTTTGAAGGAATACAGATACTCATCTTCCAAGATTTGTAGATAAAAGAATTTTTTGGGTATACCATTTTTATCAATTCTCTAATCATTAATTCAGCAGCATTAAAATCCGCTATTACACCGTCTTTTAATGGACGTATAGTACGTATGTGTTCGTGTGTTTTTTCGTGCATTAAAAGAGCTTTTCTCCCTACTGCTAATACTTTTTTTTGATTATTTCTATCTAAGGCAATAATAGAAGGTTCATTAACCAATATTTTATCCTTATACATGATAAGTGTATTGGCAGTACCTAAATCAATAGCTATTTCTTTTGAAAAAAAATCAAATAATGACATATAATAAATTCTATATTGTATAATTTTAAATAATCGTATTACTTGCAAAAATGGTTATTTCTTTTGAAAAAGCAATAATATTTTTTTTATTTTTTATATCTTTGTTTCCATTAAAGGAAATTATGAGTATAGAAATACAAAAAAGGATTTATCAAATTACATTTTTAGGTAAACATTTTCACCTTCCACATCCTAAAGGATTATTGGTATTATTCTCTACTGAAATGTGGGAAAGATTTAACTTTTATGGAATGAGGGCATTGCTGAGTTTGTTTTTAGTTAATGCTATACACTTTTCGGATAGTCAAGCTTCATTAATCTATGGAGCATATTTAGGGTTATCTTATCTTACCCCTTTATTGGGAGGGTATTTATCCGATAATGTTTGGGGAAATAGAAAAGCTATTATTATAGGGGCATTGACAATGGCATGTGGGCAAATGTTGTTATTTTTATGTGGTATTTTTTATGATACTCATTTTGACTTTACAAAAATATTATTGTGGATAGCTTTAGGAATACTTATTCTGGGTAATGGTTTTTTCAAGCCGAATATTTCTTCTATGGTGGGGGATTTGTATCCTAAAAATGATAGTAAAATAGATAGTGCTTTTACTATATTCTACATGGGGATTAACCTGGGAGCTTTAATGGGAATGGCTATTTGTCCTTGGTTAGGAGATGTTCACTATCCAGATGGCAATAGAAATATACATGCTTTTAAATGGGGGTTTTTGGCTGCTGCTATAGCTATGTGGGTAGGTACTGCAATATTTTGGTATCTAAAAAATAAATATATTATAGATAATGAAGGAAAGCCCGTAGGGGCAAAACCTAATATAAAAAAAAGTATAGATACCGACTCTCAAAAAGTAAAGTTTTCAAAGACGGCTATAGGGGTTACTATTAGTAGTTTCTTGGTATTGTTTGTAGTTTTTTGTTGCTCATTTCAAA
The DNA here is from genome assembly GCA_051647125.1 of Chitinophagaceae bacterium. Lineage (GTDB taxonomy): Bacteria > Bacteroidota > Bacteroidia > Chitinophagales > Chitinophagaceae > JBOFDP01. Next base: position 3,802 of record JBOFDP010000015.1, read on the forward strand.
AGTTGAGCGTTAGTAGTTACATTTACTCAGGGATTTATGCCTCTTCTATTGCATTGGCAGGACTTATTTTATTTGGAGACAAAAATATCACAAAGGTAGAGAAAGAACGTATTATAGTGATTTATATAGTGAGCTTTTTTGTGATATTTTTTTGGGCATGTTTCGAACAGGCAGGCATTTCTCTTACTTTTATTGCTGATTACCAAACAGATAGAAATTTTTTAGGCATTGATATTCCTCCTAGTGCTGTACAAAATGCTAATTCCTTTTTTGTCATTGCATTATCACTTCCATTTACATGGATGTGGACATTTTTAAATAAGAAGAAATTAGAACCTATTTCTCCTGCTAAACAAGCCATAGGATTGTTATTGCTTGCCTTGGGGTATTTAATTATAGCTTTGCAAGTAAAATCTTTGGGACAGGGTATTAAAATAGGTGTTATTTGGTTGTTTGTTTTATACCTGTTTCAAACTATGGGAGAGCTTTGTTTATCTCCTATTGGCATGTCATTAGTATCGAAAATGGCACCTAAAAGGTTTTCTTCTTTACTAATGGGTATGTGGTTTGTTTCTAGTGCTGCAGGATATGCTTTGGCGGGGTTACTAAGTACGTTGTTGCCACCTACTACAGATAAATTTAATGAAGCTCAAAAGCTTGGGATTAATTTACAAGCAGTATTGGATAAAACAACAATACTTACTTCTTCAGAACAGCAATTGCTTATAAATAAAAATATTATTTTTGAATATCCTACAATTTTAGGTTTTCAGATAGAAAATTTGTATCATTTTTTTATGATATTTGTCATCTTATCGGGTGTTTCTGGACTCATATTATTCACATTACTTCCAAAGTTGAAAAAGATGATGGCGGGAAAATTATAAAAGAGAGGAGGACGTATTAAATTAAAAAAAATAGATTTATTTGTCTTTTCAAAATAACTAAAGTGAAGTTAAAAACATTAGAAATTAAGGGATTTAAAAGTTTTCCGGATAAAACTATTATACATTTCGATCAGCATATTACTGGTATAGTGGGACCCAATGGTTGTGGAAAAAGTAATATAGTAGATGCTATTCGATGGGTAATAGGAGAGCAAAAAATCAGTGCTTTACGTAGTGAAAATTTAGAAAGTCTTATTTTCAATGGTTCAAAAACACGCAATGTGAGCAATATTGCTGAGGTAAATATTACTTTTGAAAATACAAAATATATGTTGCCGGTAGAGTTTAATACAATAACTATTACAAGGCGTTTTTATAGAAGTGGGGAAAGTGAATTTCGGCTCAATGATGTGGTATGTCGTTTGAAGGATATTCAGAATCTTTTTTTAGATACAGGTATTTCTAGCGATTCTTATGCTATTATAGCATTAGGAGATACGGATGAAATTATTAAGAATAATAATAGTAGGCGTATTATGATTGAGAAAGCTGCTGGTATTTCTATATATAAAGATAGAAAGAAAGAAGCTGATAGAAAATTAGATAGTACTCTTACTGATCTTAATCGCATTGAGGATCTGTTGTTTGAAATTAATAATCAACTAAAAACACTTGAGAATCAATCTAAAAAGGCTAATAAATATATTGAGTTAAAAAAGGAATACAAGGAACTTAGTATAGAAAGTGCTAAAATATTACTAGCAAAGTTTAATGAAGATTTTCAAAAAGCAGAGTTAGAATATACTTTTTTATCAGATAATTTTTTGAAAATAAAGAGTGATATATCTACGAAGGAGGCTGATTTGGAAAAAAGCAGAGTGGTACAAATTGAAAAGGAACAATTTTTACAAGAAGCCCAAAAAATATGGAATGCTCAACTACAAGAACTGGCTCGTTTACAGAGTGTAAAACAACTTTTGGAACAAAAAAAATCTTATCTTGTAGAGAGGCAAAATACTTTAACTCAATTTATAAAACATGCCTTGCAACAAATACAAGAGCTTGAAACTACCTTGAAAGAAGTGCAACAAACTTTTGAAATAGAACAACAGGCATTACATTCTTTTCAATCACACAAACACAATGTAGACCGAGAATTTGAACAAAAAAACCATGACATAGCAAAGGATAGAAATGAGCTAAATGCTATCCGTATAGAACAGCAAAAAAGTCAACAAAATAGATATGAGATAGAAAAAAAATTAGTATTAGCCGATGCTTCCATTAGCAATTTAAAAACCCTAATTTTAAAAACAAAAAAAGAGATTGCAGAACGAATTTTAAAAATTACAGACAAACAACAAGAACAAGAATTATTAGTCCAAAAACTTCAATCTAATGACCAAGAGATTATACAGCAAAATTTATTTCAGGATTCTCTGAAAAGTACTATTTCTCAAGAGCAGGAAACGCTTGAAAAATATAGATTCTCGTTAGCAGAAAAAAACCGAATACTGGATGCCAAAAAGAATGAATATAATCTATTGAAAAGTATGATAGATAGCATGGAGGGATATAGCGAGAGTTTGAAATATTTACATAAAAATACAGAATGGAAAAAAGCCCCATTATTGTCTGATGTACTTTTTGTACAAGAAAAATATCGCACTTGTATAGAGCAGCTTTTTGAGAATTATCTTAACTATTATGTAGTGGATACTAAAGCCGATGCTATGCACGCTATTCAATTGTTGAAACAAGGTAAAAAAGGAAAAGCTAATTTTTTTATTTTAGATCAAATTCCTACTATTGATATTCATATTGATAATACGGAGAATACAATTGCTGCATTGCAAGTAGTAGAGTATGATGAAAAGTATAAATATTTAGCCAATCATCTTTTGAAAAATGTATTTATTTCTGAGCAAGAGAATAGTCAACAGGTAGAAAAGGGGCAGGTATTACTTCATATTAGCGGTGAATTATTGGAGGGTTATTTTGTAATTAATGGAGGAAGTGTTGGTGCTTTTGAAGGAAAACGTATAGGGGTGGTTAAGAATATAGAAAAATTATTGGAGGGAATAAAAAAAGTGGAATCCAAGGTACAAGAAATAGAACATCGTATACAACAAAAAAAAGCAGAAATAGATTTACAAAATCAACAACTTAATCAGCTGGATATACAATTTTTAAATAAACAAAAAGTAGAGTTCCAATCGCAAGAAAAATCTATTGCTCATTGGATACAGCAATTGCAACAGCAAAAAATTGATTCTGAAGACCAAATACACAAATGGAATCTTCAAATAGAAGATATTCTATCTCAGCATACTACTCAAAAAATAGAGTTGCAAGAATTAAAAAAAAGAGAACAGCAATTATTTGAGAATCTTCACCTTGCAGAAATGGCTTTTACAATTAATGAGCAACAATATAAAATAACACAGCAGAAAAAAAGTGATATTTATGTAGCATATGAACGGTTAAAAAGTAAGGTACAATCTATTGAACAAGAGTTGCAGCATAAGAAAGATAATTTATCAGATTTACAAAATAGATTTCAGGAAAGTACTCAACAAATTGCAGAAATAGAGGAAAATATAAAAAATAATTTTTCTGATAGTGAACAAAATGAACAACAAATATATCAATTGCTTCAACTTAAAAATGAGGATGAAATAAAAATTAATGAGCTTGATAAAATTTTTCAAGATTTAAAAAATCATCTTAAAGAACAAGAGCAACATTTGCGTTTTCTTTACAAAACAAGAGAGGAACAAGAGCAACAACTTAACATATGCAAAGATAAACTGAATGATTTAAAATTGGAGGTTACTTCTAGCAAAGAGAGGTTACACATAGAGTTTAAAATCAACTGGGAAACCATTGCTCAAGGAGAACATAATACAGCACTTTCTTTAGAAGAACTTAAAGGGCAAATAGAAAAAATCAAAAAACGTATAGAACACATAGGAGAAGTAAATACTATGGCGGTAGAGGCTTATGAAGAAATGAAAAATCGATATGATTTTATTGTAGAACAGCGTGATGATTTACTTAATGCAAGAGAAAGCCTTTTGCAAACTATTAATGAAATTAGCACTACAACTACAGTTCGTTTCCAAGAAACTTTTACCCAGATAAGAGATAATTTTCAACGGGTATTTAAGGCTTTATTTACGGATGAAGATACCGCTGATCTTATACTTGAGCATCCTGAGGATGTTACTTCTACCGGGATTGATATAGTAGCAAAACCAAAAGGGAAAAAGCCCTCCTCTATTACGCAACTTAGTGGTGGGGAAAAAACGCTTACAGCTGTGGCGTTGCTGTTTGCCATATATTTAGTAAAGCCTGCTCCTTTTTGTATAATGGATGAGGTGGATGCTCCTTTAGATGATTTGAATGTAGGGAAGTTTACCAATATGATTAGAGAATTTAGTAAGGATTCTCAGTTTATTATTGTAACCCATAATAAAATGAGTATGTCAGCTTTGGATGTTATCTATGGTGTAACTATGCAAGAAAATGGTGTGAGTAAATTGGTCCCTGTAGATTTTAGAAATTTAGATTAACCATAATTTTTATACTAAAATGAAGAGACTACCGAACTTCTATTCTTAAAATATTTTTTTATCAGAAGTTTAAATAAAAAATGTAGTTTTGTCCATAACTAAAAAAACTAAGTATGTGTTTAGCTATTCCAGGAAAGATACAAGATATTGTAATGATGTACGATGAAAAGGTACGTATGGCAAAAGTTTCGTTTGGAGGTATTCTCAAAGAAGCTTCTTTAGAAATGCTTCCTACGGCTCAAATAGGAGATTATATATTAGTACATGTAGGGGTAGCCATTAGTAAAGTAGATGAAGAAGAGGCTAAAAAAGTATTTCAATTTTTAAAGGAATCTGGGGAATTAGATGAATTGAAATATGAGAATTAGAAAGATTGCTTGAAACACTATCATTTTATACATATTAATTAAGTATTATGAAATATATTTCTGAATTTAGAAATCCTGAAGTAGTAGATCAATTATTATTGAAAATAAATAAGCTGATAACTCGGAAGTGGCATATTATGGAAGTATGTGGGGGGCAAACCCACTCTTTAGTAAAAAATGGTATTATTAATCTGCTCCCTAAAGAGATTGAATTAATACATGGTCCGGGATGTCCTGTTTGTGTTACTCATATAGCATTGATAGATAAGGCTATTAAGTTGGCTATGGAAGATAATGTTATACTTTGTAGTTTTGGCGATATGCTTCGTGTACCAGGTACTACATTAAGCTTGTTAGAAGCTAAAGCTAAAGGGGCAGATGTACGAATATTGTATTCCCCCATAGATGCTATTCCTATAGCTAGAGAAAATCCTGATAAAGAGGTGGTATTTTTTGCTGTAGGGTTTGAAACTACTGCACCTGCTAATGCTTTATCTGTAGTATATGCTCAGAGATTAGGCTTGAAAAATTATTCTATACTTACTTCTCATGTATTAGTACCTCCTGCGATAGACCTTATTATGCAAGATAAAGAATGTATAGTTGATGGTTTTCTAGGTGCAGGACATGTTTGTACTATCATGGGGATAGAAGAATATGAAGTGTTGGTATCAAAATATAAAATACCGATTGTTATTACTGGCTTTGAGCCTGTTGATTTATTGGAAGGGATTTTTATGGTGGTACAACAATTAGAAAAAGGAGAGTATAAATTAGAAAATCAATATAGTAGAGTAGTGAAGCCTAAAGGTAACCCAGATGCTCAAAATATGATAAAAGAAATATTTCAAATTGCAGATAGATCATGGCGAGGTATAGGGAATATTCCTAATAGTGGATATGAGGTAAAAACAGCATATCAAAACTATGATGCTAACATAAAATTTGATTTAAAAATACCTCCTCCCATAGAAGATAGATGTCTTTCTGGTGATATTATGAAAGGAAAAATAAAACCTTATGATTGTTCTTTCTTTGGTAAAGAATGTACTCCACTAAATCCTTTAGGAGCACCTATGGTAAGTAGTGAAGGTGCTTGTGCCGCGTATTATAATTATCAGCTATAATCAATAGAGAATTTATGATTATATAACAATTACTTTATGATATACTGTAATTGTAAGTTCTTGGGTTATACTTGGTAGAATAGTATTAAAAATAGAAATTTATTAGTTATAGTAAATGTTGACCCTTTTACAACTATTTCTGCCAATAGTAATTGATTAAGGAACAAAAAAAATAATTTATTTCTTTTTGACATTATTTTATTAGATATTCAATACATAATACTTCTGCATAATTGTCATACTTAAAGAATTAATAAGTATTATATAATTTTTATTAAATTTATTTTTTCCTATCTATTGTTTATATTATAAAAGATCTAAAATATTTTTATCTTTTATAATTATAATTATATATATTTACATTATTATTCAACCTTTAAAAACAATTTTTTATGACAAAACAAAAAAAGGTAACTCAAAGCTTACCCATGATTATTGTAGCATCATCGACAGGGATGCTTGTAGAATGGTATGATTTTTATATTTTTGGTAGCCTGGCTTATATTATTGCTACAAAATTTTTTCCTCCAGAAAATCCTGCATTAGCACTTATTTCCACATTAGCTACTTTTGCTGTTGGATTTGTTGTACGCCCATTTGGTGCATTAGTATTTGGCCGTGTTGGGGATGTTATTGGTAGAAAACGAACATTTATCATAACCTTACTGATTATGGGGGTATCTACGGTGTTGGTAGGTTTGATTCCAGAATATAAAACGATTGGTATTATGGCCCCAATAATAATTCTTATACTTCGTTTATTACAGGGATTAGCATTAGGTGGAGAATATGGAGGTGCCGCGAGTTTTGTAGCGGAACATGCTCCTTCTCATAAAAGAGGATATCTAACTTCTTGGATACAAACTACTGCAGCAGGAGGTATCTTTTTTTCATTGCTAGTCATCTCTTTGATTAGACACGCCATGACTAAAGAAGCTTTTGAAGATTGGGGATGGCGTATTCCTTTTTTAATATCTGCTATTTTGGTGATTATTTCCTATTATATACGTAAAAGAATGGATGAATCGCCTATGTTTGCAAAGCTTAAAGAAGAGGGGCAAACTTCAAAAAACCCTTTAAAAGATTCTTTTGGGAACAAATACAATCTTAAATTTGTATTATTAGCTTTGTTAGGTGCTACTATGGGTGCTGGTGTTATATTTTATACTAACCAATTTTATCCATTACAATTTATGAAAATAACTATGGGAGTAGATGCTGATCAAACTGAAAATATTTTAAGCTGGGGATTGATTCTGGGAATTCCATTTTTTGTAATTTTTGGCAAATTATCTGATAAAATAGGTAGGAAATGGATTATGCTTTTGGGTATGTTATTAGCTGTTATTTTGTATCGTCCTATTTTTGGATATATGTATAATGTTTCTGATTTAAATTTAAAAACAGAAATTGTTGAAAAAATAACTACAACTACAGTAGGAAGTATGTTTATAGACAAAGGTATTGCCACTCAAGATTCGTTATATACAACTCAAATACAGAAAAACTATACAGACGGTACTGTATATAATGAAGTTGTAAAACAAAGAGTATTTGCAGATAAAAGTAAGTCTAATCCAGCACCTATCATAAGCAAAAGTACAGTTTTAAACGGTATAGATAAAATGTATTTGATACTGATGATTTTTGTTTTGACACTTTTCGTAGCTATGACTTATGGTCCTATCTCTGCATTTTTGGTAGAATTATTTCCTACAAAAATTCGTTATACATCTATGTCTTTACCATACCATATTGGGTTTGGAATTTTTGGTGGATTAATGCCTGCTATTGCAACTGCATTAGTATTTAGTGGGAAAGCACTATTCGACAAAGCTCAAAATGCTGGTATTCCTTTAGCTCAAAATCCTAATACTACTTATTATTTAGAAGGATTGTGGTATCCTATTATTGTGGTATCTATTTCTTTTATAATAGGGGTGTTTTATTTGAAGGAAACTAAGCATGTGAATATTGATGAATAATTATTTTTTAAATTTTTTAAATTTCAAAATTATGGATAAAATAAAAAAACATTTAGGAACACTTTGGATTGCAATGGGCTATTATGCTGCGTATTATATATTAGATGTATTGGCTATTCCTAAATTTCAAACAGGTAAAGGGGAGGATATTATTGCAGCGGTTATATATACCTTTTTAGTGCCAATTATAGCAATTAGTCTAATTATATTTGGAGAATATGCTATAGAAGGAGAATTCTCTAAAGAAAAACATTCTCATAGAGGTGGATTGTCTCATCATACTAAAAAATAGTAAATAATAAAGAACTAATATTAGTAACTAGTAACCTAAAATTTTCAAAACATCAGAATAATTATTATATTCTGATGTTTTTATTGTTTTAATTATCAAAGAATTATTTAAAATGTATGCGTGGAATGTATTGTTTATTCAATGAATAAATTTGATTTATAAAAAATAATATAATTTTGGAGAAATTAATTTAAAATTTTTGATATGAGAAAGCTTATTTTTAGCATTTTATCTTAATCTTATTTTTTTGTGGTATAATTATCTATATTTTTACAAAAAATAATTTCACCTAATGGGGCATGTTATTTTAC
>JBOFDP010000016.1:0-1820 GCA_051647125.1 Chitinophagaceae bacterium
TAGGTCCTCCAGCACTTCGTAAAAATTGCTGTTCCTGAAAAGAAATTTCAAAATCCTCTACAATTTTCTCTATATTAGGATACAATACGGCAAAAGGTTTTTGAGGACGCTGCTTTCTAGAACGTAAATATTGTATAGCATAAGTATTATTAGCATCACACATTAATAAATATCCACCTACTCCTTTTATAGCAATAATTTTACCTTTTTGAAAAAATTCTTTACAATAAGTTAAAACACTGTCTACATCCACGATAAGAGGTTTTTCGTTTTCTTTATAAAGAGTCATGACAATACCACATTGTGAACAAGAATTTGTTTGAGAAAAATACCTTTTATCCAAAATTTCATCATATTCTTTTTGACACATATCACACATATGAAAATGATGCATAGAAGTATAATACCGTTCATACGGTAATTTTTTTATAATCGAAAATCGAGGTCCGCATTGTGTGCAAGTAATAAAAGGATAACGATAACGTCTATTAGAAAAATCATATAATTCTTGCCGACAATCCTCACACATCACATAATCAGGAGATAGCAAGGTATCAATACTATGAGTGGATGTTTGATTTGTATCAATAAAAAAACCTTCAAATATTTTATCTTCAATTTCTTCGATAATAGCAGATAAAATTTTAGCCTTAGGAGGAAATTGGGTAGTGAGTATAGAAAAAAAATTATCTGCAATATTTTTTGTGGTATTAAACCATACATTCACTCCATTAGTATCATTACGTAGTATACCTTCAAGAGATAATTGTTGAGCTACTACATATACAAACGGTCGAAAACCTACTCCTTGAACAATACCATTTATATGAATGTGATAGGTTTTCTTCATTATGTAAAAAGGCTCAATTTATACTTTTTTAGTAGCCTTAAATTTCTGTTTCTTTTCTTTTGTTTTCTGAATAAGCCATTCACACCACTCTTGTATTCCTTCGCCTTTAAGGCTAGAAATAGAAATAGCCTCTATAGTAGGATTTATTTCACGAGCATCTTTAACCACTGCTTCAACCGAAAAAGGAAGATAGGGCAATAAATCTGATTTAGATACCAACATTAATTCACTTGTAAGAAACATACGGGGATATTTTTTAGGTTTATCATCACCCTCAGTACAAGAAATTACTGTAACACGATAATCTTCTCCCAAATCAAAAGCAGCAGGACATACCAAATTGCCTACATTTTCGATAAATAAAATATCCGCATCCTTCAATTCTATATGATCCAACGCTTGCAATACGGTTTGTGCTTCTATGTGACACATCCCACCTGTTACAATTTGCAAAGCATTAATACCTACACTTTTCATACGTACTGCATCTCTCTCTGTTTCTGGATCACCTACCAAAACAGCAATATTAAGTTTATCTTTTAATAACTTTCCCGTTTCCTGTAAAAGTGTTGTTTTTCCACTACCAGGAGAAGAACAAATATTAACGACTAAAATATGCGATAATCTTTCTCTAATCATTTGGGCTACAAAATCATTAGCCTTTAATAAATTAAGAGATATATTTTCTGAACGTACTGCACCTATAGGAGCTTGATTAGATTTAGGCTGAGACATAGTTTTTATACAAAGTTAAGAAAATTTTCTTTAAGTATCAATTAATGAAAAAAGATACCATAGTTAAAGTATTTTTGTAGGACTAAATAGATAATAATAAAATATTCACTTTGTAAAAAGGCTTGGCGGCATAACCGTTCACTTAGCAATAAGAGTTGAAACATCTATCGTCATAAGTATATAAGCCTCTATGGGGATTTAAATTGATTATATGCTATTTGCACAGTAAAAGTAT
>JBOFDP010000017.1:0-5499 GCA_051647125.1 Chitinophagaceae bacterium
CTATACAACCGAACAATAATAGCTAACCCTATAGCAGCTTCTGCTGCAGCTACTATCATTGTAAAAAATACAAATAATTGGGCATCTACGCCACTAGTCGTTGCATACAATTTAGACAAAGCTATCAATAGTAAATTGACAGAATTTAACATCAACTCTATACACATTAAAACAATAATCGCATTGCGACGAACCAATATGCCCACCATGCCAAGGGCAAACAAGATAAAGGACAATGTAATGTAATACGTTATAGGCATAAATTTTATTAGATTTTGTTAATTCACATTCTACTGCAAGATTACGAAATTTTTTTGTATAAAAAAAACCTTTCATAGCGAAAAATATCTCCAATAAAATCTAAAACATGCTCCTAAACAAGTTGAAACAGGGAAAATAAAGATTAAGTAAATGGAATAAATTACTTATTTTTCCTAATTCTAATCCTCAATTTATTTAGAAAACTATAAAAAATACTCTTATTCCATGTGATAGCTTCTATCTTTAAAAAAATTGTTTGTTATCTATTAAAACTATTTATCTTTGTTTTTATCATAAAAATTTTTAAACTAATTCTTCATGTTCAAATTTGCTCTTAAATTCTTATTCTTTATTATACCAATATTAGCTCACACTCAAAACTATGAATGGAAAACTGCCTCCCACAATGGGTATACCTATAAATACGTAACTAACGACTCTACTCACTCTCGTTTCTACACACTAGCTAATGGGCTTACGGTGATATTAAGCCCTCTATTTAAGCAACCTCGTATACAAACTTTTATCGCCATACAAGCAGGTAGTAAAACAGACCCCGCTATGCAGACAGGACTAGCCCACTATTTAGAACACATGCTATTTAAAGGTACCGATAAATTTGGTAGCTTAGATTGGGAAAAAGAAAAACCTTACCTACACCAAATTAATGCCTTATATGAAGAATATGGCAGTACGACTGATACTACATTACGAACAAATATTTATCATAAAATTGACAGTGTATCAAATATCGCAGCTCGGTATGCTATAGCCAACGAATATGATAAAATAATGAGTAACATGGGAGCAAAGGGTACTAACGCATTTACCTCTTTTGAACAAACTGTATATCAAGAAGACATTCCTAATAATGTTATAGATAAGTTTCTTACTGTACAAGCAGAACGTTTTAGAAACCCCGTATTTCGTCTTTTTCATACAGAGTTGGAAGCTGTATATGAGGAAAAAAATAGAACATTAGACAACGATAATAGGCAAGTAATAGAATCTACTTTTTCAACTCTTTTCCCCAATAATAATTATGGAAAACAAACAACAATAGGCACTATTGAGCATTTAAAAAATCCTTCTATTAAAGCCATTAAATCCTATTATGAAACTTATTATGTGCCAAACAATATGGCGATTATTATGTCTGGAGATTTTAATCCTGATCAATTAATACAAAAAATTGATACCTCTTTTTCATACATGAAAAGTAAACCTATACCTAAATATGAAGTAAAAAAAGAGTTCCCCATTACCACCCCAATTGTACGTACTATTTATGGACCAACATCTGCTTATTTGATGATGGGATATAGATTTCCTGGAGCTTCAGAAAAAGAATCTCGATTGTTGGATTTAGTAGGAAGTTTGCTTACTAATGGATCCGCTGGATTAATAGATTTAAATTTAGTAAAAAATCAAAAACTCCTTAATGCGGCAGCATTCTCCTATAGCTTAAAAGATTATAGCGTATTATTAATACAAGGCACCCCTACAAAAAATCAATCCTTAGGAGAGGTACGTAATCTTTTGTTACAAGAAATCAATAACCTTCGAGAAGGCAATTTCTCTGAATCCCTCATAAAAGGAGTGATTAACAATTATAAAAAAGAACTTATTAAAAACAAAGAGAATTATGCTTCACGTGCCTACAATCTTATGAATGATTTTACTTCAGGTATAGATTGGAAAAATGACGTAGCCTATCTACAAGAGCTTTCTACATTTACCAAAAAAGAAATTATGGATTTTTGTAAAAAATATTTATCTGATAGTAATTATGTTATCATATACAAGCAAGAAGGCAAAGATACATTTTTTAAAAAAGTAGAGAAACCTACTATCACTCCCATTCCCGTGAATCGAGTAGCACAATCTCCTTTCTTAAAAATGGTAGATAGCATGAAAGAAAATAGTATTCAACCGCAATGGATAGATTATAAGAAAGAAATTGTAAAAGGAAAATTTAATAATATAGATGTATGGTGTGTAAAAAATAAAGATAATAATTTGTTTAAGCTTTACTATTATTATAATATTGGAGAATGGAATAATAAAATTTTACCTATTGCCGCATCCTACTTATCCTATATAGGTACTAAAAATAAAACCGCTATTGAATTTAGTAAAGCATTTTATCAATTAGCATCTTCCTTTAATATAAGAGTAGATAAACGAGAAACTTGGATATATATCGACGGAATGCAAGAAAATTTTCCAAAAATTATTTCTTTGATAGAAGATTTGCTAAAAAATTGCATTGCCGATACTACCGCATGGAATGCCTTTAGAGAACGATTAAAAAAATCAAGAGAGAATAATAAATTAAATAAAAATATCATTACTCAAGGTCTTATACAATATGCTACTTATGGATCTCAAAATCCATTTAATAATCAATTATCTAATGCTGAATTAGATACCTTAAGTGCTCATACGCTAATATCGCTTATACATCAATTACTCAAAACAGAACATAAAATTTTGTATTATGGTAATCAATCCAATGCTCAGCTTATATCTCAGTTACGATATTTACACTTAATCCCAAAATCATTCTTGCCCATACCTGTACAAAAACAATTTTTACAAACTTCTCAATATGCAAACCAGGTATTATATACTCCTTACAATATGGTGCAAGCAGAAATTTATTGGATAAGAAATGAAAATATTTTTACTCCTGAGGAAGTTCCTATCATACGATTATTTAACAATTATTTTGGGGGGAATATGTCTTCTATTGTATTTCAAACTATTAGAGAATCCAAAGCACTAGCCTATTCTACGTATGCTTTCTATCGTACTCCCGCTGTTAAAGATGATAAAAATTCAATGATCGCATATATAGGTACTCAAGCTGATAAATTTAATGAATCTACCAAGGCAATAAATGAATTATTGGATACATTACCTTATGGTAAAGGCATGTTTAACAATGCAAAAACTAGTTTAATAAAATCCTTAGAAAGTGAACGTATTGTAGATGAAAATATTCTTATTTCATATATTGCCGCAAAACGATTAGGAATAGATTATGATATTCGTAAAAAGATATATGAACAAATTCCTCTTATCTCATTTGAAGAACTGAATCAATTTCATCAAAAAAAATTATCTCACAAACCTTATACTTATTGCATTATAGGAAGTGAAGAGAAATTAAATCCAAAAGATTTTTTACAATATGGAAATGTTAAAAAACTATCCTTAAAAGAAATTTTTGGATACTAAGGAATTAATTTATTAAAGATACTTTATAAAACTATGAGTAAACGAAAAGGTACGCACAATAAAATTACCCTGTGGAATTATAAATCTGATAATAGGATATTAGGATTTTTTAAAAATAACTGCTATATTTGTACCCTATTCATTAATTAAAACTTAAAAATAAATATTATGGCTGAATGGTTAAATGCTACAATCACCAAAATTGAAGATGTAAACTATAATACAAAATTATTCTATCTCAAATTAAGTAATACTATTACTTTTAAAGGAGGACAATTTATTACCTTTGACTTACCTTTTGGGAACGATATCCCAAAACCCAAACGTTTGCGTAGCTATAGTATAGCTTCTGCACCAGATACTATAGATACTATAGAATTGATTATTAGATATGTAGATGAAGGTAAAGCGAGTAAATTCTTTTTTGAGGTAGCAAAAATTGGAACTATTTTACCTTTTAGAGGTCCTTTAGGTCATTTTTGTTTACCTGCTACAGCTGCAGACAATGAAATTTTCTTAATATGTACCGGTACAGGAATAGCTCCTTTTAGAAGTATTATTTTAGGTACACAAAAAGATAAAACCCCTCATAAAGATATCTACTTAGTATTTGGAGGAAGAACCGAAGAAGAGCTTTTATTTTATGACGAAATGAAAATCTTAGAAAAGCAAGATCCTAATTTCCATTTTTGCCCTACCTTATCAAGAGTGCAATGGGCAGGAGGTCCTACGGGTTATGTACACGATGTCTATAAAACTTTATCTGAAGGAAAACCTAATGCTATTTTTATGGCTTGTGGGTATGGAAAAATGGTAGAAGATGTAAAAATTAAAGTTATTGAAATGGGATTTAATCCAAAACAAATCATTTTAGAAAAATATTAATACACAAATAACCAATTATAAAAAAGCGAGAATTTAAAAATCTCGCTTTTTTTATATACTCAATTCTTTAGTTAAATAGATTTAAACTTCAAAAAAACATTTATATTTGTAACCTCTTAAGAAATATGAAAAAAAATATACGTAATTTTTGTATTATAGCCCATATAGACCATGGTAAAAGCACTTTAGCAGATAGGCTTTTGGAACACACGAATACCATTACAGAGAGAGAAATGATGAATCAAGTACTTGATGATATGGATTTGGAAAGGGAAAAAGGTATTACTATCAAAAGCCATGCCATCCAAATGGAATACCTTTATAATGGAGCAATATATACTTTCAACCTAATAGATACACCAGGACATGTTGATTTTTCTTATGAGGTATCGCGTGCTTTGGCTGCGTGTGAGGGGGCTTTACTCTTGGTAGATTGTGCCCAAGGTATTCAAGCTCAAACTATTTCTAACCTATACTTGGCTTTGGAGAATGATTTATCTATTATTCCCATAGTTAATAAAATAGATATGGATGGAGCTATAATAGAAGAAACTAAAGAGCAGATGATAGAACTATTAGGATGTAAAGACGAAGATATTATTCTGGCATCAGGTAGATCAGGTATAGGGATTGAAGATATTTTAGAGGCTGTTATAGAACATATTCCCGCTCCAAAAGGAGAAGACTCCTCTCCTCTGCAAGCTTTAATTTTTGATAGTGTATTTAATAGTTTTAGAGGAGTTATAGCCTATTATAGAGTATTCTCTGGTGAAATAAAAAAGGGAGATAAAATAAAATTTTTTAGTACTGACATGGAATATGAAGCTCATGAAGTAGGTATTTTAAAAATGAATCTAATCCCTAAAGAAAAAGTTTCTGCAGGTGATGTAGGTTATGTGATTACAGGTATAAAAAATGCAAACGAAATAAAGGTAGGTGATACCATTACATTATGTGAACAGGGTAGTTCTGAATCTATACATGGTTTTGAAGAAGTAAAACCTATGGTTTTTGCGGGTATTTTTCCAATAAATACTGATGATTTTGAAGAACTAAGAGATTGTATGGCAAAACTACAACTCAATGATGCCTCTCTTACCTTTGAAATAG
>JBOFDP010000018.1:0-1450 GCA_051647125.1 Chitinophagaceae bacterium
ATAATATTTTTAAAATTAAAAATTTAGAAGGCGAATTGTATAAGTGCATTAAATTTTAAAAAAGTTTTATTTTGACATATTTAAGACACAATTAAGGTGTATAATTCATAATATAAATTCGGAAAAGGAGTGGTTATTATGAGTAAAGTTATTTCAAAATTTAGATGGGGAGTTCAGTTGACTATTTTGTCAGTGGTGACGATAACATCAATTCTTCACCAAATTATAGGTGGAGGTTTTAAAGGTGTTCCAACCACCCACGCACTCTGCCCTTTTGGAGCTATAGAAAGTTTTTATAATCTTGTTATTGGAAAGAACTATATATCGAAAACATATTATTCTAACCTGGTATTACTATTAGGGTCATTATTGCTGGTATTTTTTGCAGGAAGATTTTTCTGTGGTTGGATCTGTGCATTGGGAACAATCCAAGATATTCCATCTTTTTTTGGAAAAAAGAAATTAAAAGTACATCCTAAAGTAGATTATTATTTGAGATTTTTTAAATATATTGTTCTTGTAGGTATTGTTTATTTCACATGGAAAACTGGAAAACTTGTAATTAGTCCATACGATCCATTTGTAGCATATAGCCATTTAGGAGCTGGAATGAAATCGCTATGGAGTGAGTATTCTTGGGGTTTCAGTATCTTATTATTAATGATAATCTCATCTTTTTTTTATGAAAGACTATTTTGTAAATATTTATGCCCTTTAGGAGCTATCTATTCTATTGTTGGAAAAATTAGTTTTTTCAAAATAAAACGTAATAATGAAAGCTGTATAAATTGCAATAAGTGTAAAAAAATATGTCCTGCAGGGATAGACGTATCTAATAAAAAAGAGGTGAAACCAATTGAGTGTTATTCTTGTATGAAATGTGTAGACGTGTGTCCTACAAAACAAAATTCATTAGAAATAAATGTTTTCCAATCAGTGAAACCTATAAAAATCTGTATTATTGCGATATCTTTATTTATAACAACAATAGCTATAACAAAAGCTATAGGATTATTTCAAACTATGCCTAATTCAATGAGTTCAGTTTTGAAAAATAATCCTAATAATATAAGAGGATGGATGACTTATGGTGAAGTTATTAAAGAATTTAAACTTAACGAGAATCTAGTTTATGAAAAGCTTGGATTTACAAAACAGGAGTTACCTTTGGATACGGCTATAAAGAAAAGTGAAGAGATATATACAAAAAAAGGAATAGAATTTAGTGATGAAAAAATAAAAAATATTGTCAAAGATATTCTTAATGAAAACAGATAAGAAAAAAGAACAAGAGATGCATGTTATTTAAGACAACCATATGAATGGGTGTACTGCCAAAATGAAGGGTTGTATACCTCAAATTGGAACTATGCCCATTCCTTATGGAAAGGTCTATTATTTTGTAGGATGTGAATATACATCATGAAGAAGAGCATCTTTAATTGCAGAT
>JBOFDP010000019.1:0-9582 GCA_051647125.1 Chitinophagaceae bacterium
AAATATTTCTTATCTATAAAAGCAAAGGGATTTGCCACAATGAAGCTTTAGCAATCCCACCTTATGGTGATAGGTGCTACATACAATCCTAAGATACTATAAAATAGTGATTAGGATAAGATAGAATCATTTATTAGATTGTCCGATTTACAATAGGAATAACCTTTTATAATATTCTATTTTCTTTACTTTTAGGTTTTTATTTCTTTAATGCTATGCTAAAGGTAAAGGGAAGAGTTTATTTTTATTAACCCATAAAAAATTATAGATTATTATGAGCAGAATTCAACAAATTTTACATTCTTTACCTGTAGATTCACTTACAGGTGCGGTAACTACTCCAGTTTACCAAGTATCTACTTTTGTGCAAGCTGGACCTACTACTAACAAAGGTTTTGGATATTCCCGAACGGGCAATCCTACAAGAAAGGTTTTAGAAGATTTAATTGCCAAATTAGAAAATGGAGATGCTGGTTTTGCTTTTGCCTCTGGTGTGGCAGCTATAGATGCCGTTGCTAAACTATTATCATTAGGAGATGAAATAGTTGCGGTAAATGATATTTATGGAGGAGCGTATCGTTTGTTTACAGAAATTTATCAGAAATTTGGTATTAAGATAACATTTGTAGATACTACAGATACTGAAAATATAGTTCCGTATTTGAATGAAAAAACAAAACTTATATGGTTGGAATCACCTACTAATCCTACTTTGCAGGTAAGTGATATTAGAAAAATATCTAATTTAGTAAAACAAAAATTTCCTGACTGTTTGATAGTGGTAGATAATACTTTTGCTACCCCCGTATCTCAGCTCCCATTAGATATTGGTGCAGATATAGTAATACATAGTGGTACTAAATATTTAGGGGGGCATTCTGATGTATTATCGGGTTTTGTGGTTACTAAAACTAAGGAGCTTAGTGAGAAACTCTATTTTATACAGAAATCTACCGGAGGGGTATTGGGACCTTGGGATTGTTTTCTTATGATTAGAGGCATAGAAACGTTAGAATTACGGTATATCGCTCAATGTAAAAGTGCCTTGCAAATAGCAATATATTTACAAGATAATCCGCATATAGACAAGCTTTATTACCCAGGATTACCACAGCATAAAAATCATCATATTGCAAAAGTTCAACAAAATGGCTTTTTTGGTACTATCATTTCTTTTAGTCTAAAAAAGGATACTGCTGAAGCGGCTACTAGGTTAGTAACAAGTACTCAGTATTTTAAATTAGCCGAGAGTCTTGGGGGAATAAGTAGTTTATTGTGCATACCTTCACAGATGACGCATGCTTCTGTACCGAGAGAGAAGAAATTACAATCAGGGATTCAAGATTCTCTTATACGTCTCTCTGTTGGTGGAGAACAAGTATCGGATTTAATCAATGATTTGGAACAAGCATTAAAACAATAATGATAGTGAAGAATATAAAAGTAGGATTATTTGGCTTTGGTGTAGTAGGGGAAGGTATCTATCAAGTACTTGCTTCAAAACCTAATATTGGCATTGAAATTAATAAAATTGTCATTAAACACCCTGATAAAAAAAGGAATGCTCCATCCTCTTTTTTTACTACCAATAGGGATCATATACTTCAAGATAATTCCATAGATTTGGTGGTAGAATTAATTGATGATGCAGATGCTGCTTTGGATATAGTGAGCATGGCAATGAAAAATGGGAAATCAGTTATCAGTGCGAATAAAAAGATGATAGCTAATCACCATGAATTACTTATTGCCTTAGCTCGAAAAAATCATGTATCATTTCTCTATGAGGCGGCTGTTTGTGGAAGTATTCCCATAGTGAGAAATTTGGAAGAATATTTTGATAATGATTTTATTCATTATATCAAAGCTATTGTAAATGGATCTACCAATTATATTCTTACCCAAATGTATCAGTATGGGATGGAATATAATGTTGCTTTGAAACAAGCTCAAGAACAGGGCTTTGCTGAAAGTAATCCTATACTTGATGTGGAAGGTTTAGATGCCTTAGATAAAACTAAGATTATTGCGTTGCATGCATTTGGAAAAATTATACAAACAGAAGATATTTTGTGTAAAGGGATTACTTCGCTCACCGTATTTGATTTTACTTATGCAAAAGAGAAAAATTATGTTATCAAACTGATCTCTAAAAGTGTACTTGATAAGGAAGGCAATATTATTTATCTCTCCGTATTTCCTACCTTTATCTCTAAGGAAAAAAGGCTAAGTTTTACAGATAATGAATATAATGGCGTAATTGTGGGTAGTGCGTTAGCTGATGAACAGTATTTTTATGGAAAGGGTGCGGGTAGATTTCCTACTTCTTCAGCGGTGCTTAGTGATATATCTGCTTATAAATACGACTATAAATATGCCTATAAAAAAGGTATATCACATACTCGAATATCTCCTCCTGAGGATATAAAAGTGTATATTAGTTTTGATAAAAATATTACGTTTAAGAATCATATTTTTACTTCTATAGAAGAGTGTTACAAGGGAAAAGGTAAGACGTATGTGATAGGATTAATATCGTTTAAAAAATTAACTACCATACTTAAAGATAAGGATATTTCTATTGTTTTATTTGATGACTAAAAATAGTATTACAGAGCTACCAAAATTATAGATTTTATATAAAGGTATCCTCTATAAAAGTATAATTTATAATTCTATATGTTGTAGTAGTATTTTAGACTATTTTATATATTTTGTCTGAAGCACGAATTTTATTTTGTATGGGTATGGTGATAATATCCCCTTTTTTAGCTTTTTGTACAGGTTTATTTTCTACCCATAGTTCATTTATGTGCATAGAGATTAATCCTGTTGTAGGTCCTATAATTATAATTTGGTCCCCTATGAAAAGGCCGTCATTACTCTCAATAAGAAATTCTCCTATATTCTTCTTCGCAAAATACTTTTTTCCTTTAGCTATATATATTTTCTTTTTAGTAGCTTTAGAACCATATTCATTGCTCCATTCTCCAATTTTTTTACCAAGATAATATCCCTCCCAAAAGCCACGATTATATACTGTAGCAAGGCGTTTATCCCAGGCTTTTATCTTCTCAGTTGTATACGTACCTTCTTCTATAGCACTGAGGGCTTCTTTGTAGCATTGGGTAACTGTATATACATAGTCTACAGATCTTCCTCTACCTTCTATTTTTAGTACTTTTACGCCAGCATGGATAATTTTATCTAAAAATCCTATAGTACATAAATCTTTTGCTGACATAATATATTCGTTATCTATCTCCAGTTCGTGGTTGTCTTCTTTGTCGGTTACTATATATTGATGTCGGCAATTTTGTATGCAGGCTCCTCTATTAGCAGAGGCATTATGGGTATGTAGACTGAGATAACATTTACCTGATACTGCCATGCATAGGGCTCCGTGTCCAAAGATTTCTATTGCCACCAGATTCCCTGAAGGACCTTTAATTTTTCTACGTTCTATTTCTTTTATTATTTCGGCTACTTGGCTTATAGACAGTTCCCTTGCTAGTACGATGGTATCGGCATATTCAGCAAAAAATTCTACACTCTCTATATTGGAAATATTAGATTGGGTAGAGATATGTATGGGGATACCCATTTTTTTAGCATGGAGGAGTACGGCGTGATCAGCAGCTATTACTGCAGAAATATGATGTTGCTTTGCCTGTTCCAAAATTTTTTTCATAATGGAAAGGTCGTGATTAAATAATACAGTATTGAGTGTAAGATACGTTTTTATGTAATGTTGTTGAGCGATAGCAGTGATTTTTTCTAAGTCATTAAGGGTAAAATTGATAGTGGATTTTGCTCTCATATTGAGTTGTTCTACTCCAAAATATACTGCATCACAGCCACTTTGAATAGCTGCCATCATGGCTTCAAAATTGCCTGCAGGAGACATTAATTCTATCGTATTTTTAGTATTTAACATAGACCGCGAAAATACAAGATTTCAAGCAAAAAAAAATTGTATTCTAAAAAACCTTTAATTTTAAGAAAATTATATTACTTTCGCAAAGTTCTTTTTTTATGGTCCTGTGGCCGAGTGGCTAGGCAGAGCTCTGCAAAAGCTTCCACAGCGGTTCGAATCCGCTCGGGACCTCTCTTTATTCAAATGAATTTTTTTGTAGTTCTAAATCTATCTTATAAATGTTTATTTCACCATTAAAATCAGACTTTTATAGTTGCTTTGTATGAAGAATAAGAGCCTACATGAATATCAAAAAATAAGTTTGCTTTTATGGATACGACCTTATTGGAGGTTAATTTTTCTTACTTGTTTTTTATCTATTATTTTAGGATTGTTTACCCCTGTACGTCCTTGGCTGATACAATATACTATAGATAAATATATTGTCAATAATAATTTACGTATGGTGTATTATATTGCTTTATTGCAATTAGGGTTGATATTTATAGAAATGATATTACGATTTTTTTTTGATTATCTTGCTGCATGGATTGGCAATACTATTGTGAGAGATATGCGTAAAGATACTTACCATCATATATTAAAATTACAGCTTCGTCAATTTGATAAAACACCTATAGGAATTCTTACCACACGTACGGTAGATGATATGGAACGTATTAGTGAAATTTTTTCTAATGGATTACTCTCTATTATTGCTGATGTGGTTTCTATTCTTTGTATTTTGACATATATGTTTTATCAAAATACTTCACTTACCTTAATTTGTTTAATACCATTTGCAATATTGATAATATCAACTTATTTTTTTCAAAAAAGTGTTAAAAAATCATTTCAAAAAGTGCGTACTGCGGTAGGAAAACTCAATGCTTTTGTGCAGGAACATTTTATGGGTATTCAGGTAATACAAGCTTTTGGTATAGAAGATCAAGAAGCTAAAAAATTTCGAGTTATTAATGATCAGCACAAGCAGGCTAATTTGAGATCTATATTTGCCTATTCTATATTTTTTCCTATAGTTGATATTGTATTGGCATTGTCTATTGGGTTGATTATATGGAAGAGTGCTAGTGATAAGATAGATGCGGGTATTATAGTATCTTTTATTTTATGCTTAAACCTTATTTTTCGTCCTTTACGGCTTATTGCGGATAAATATAATGTCATACAAATGGGAATAATTGCTTTTCAACGTATTTTAGAAATATTGAAAAATAAAGATTTTGTAGAAGAACAATCCAATAATCATCTGTTGAGGAATGTAAAAATTCAAGGAAAAGTAGAATTTAAGAAGGTGCATCTTTCTTATGGAGAAAATGAGGTACTAAAAGGTATAAGTTTTGTAGCAGAGGCGGGTAAAAGTTTGGCATTAGTAGGGAAAACAGGCAGTGGAAAAACCAGTATCGTATCTTTAATTAATCGTTCTTATCCTATAACTCAAGGAAGTATTTATATTGATAATAAGAACATTAAAAAATATCCTATACATACTTTGCGTTCTCAAGTAGGTATTGTGTTGCAAGATGTATTTTTATTTTCTGGTAGTATTTTTGAAAATCTTACTTTACATAATCCTAATATAACGCTTCAACAAGTAAAAAAAGTATGCCAACTAATAGGTATTGATGATTTTATAGAATCCTTACCTTATAAATATCATCAATTACTTATAGGAAAAGAAAATTCCCTTTCATTGGGTCAAAAACAATTACTTTCTTTTGCTCGTGTCTTACTTTATAATCCTCAGATTATTATTTTGGATGAAGCTACTTCTTCTATAGATTCTATTTCTGAGAAATTAATAGAAAAAGCTATCTCTATTTTAGTCAAAGATAGAACTTCTATTATTATAGCTCATAGACTTAGCAGTATAGAAAAAGCAGATAAAATATTAGTGGTTGATTATGGGAAAATTGTGGAGCAGGGTACTCACGAACAATTACTTAAAAACCAAAATATTTATTATCAATTATACCAAAATATTACATTTAAGAAAAAGGATTAATTGACCTTTATTTCCTCTTTATTTTTATCAAAAATATGATATTCTGTAAGTTGTAATTTGGAATCTGGAAGCATATAAATCCATTGTTTTAGTTGCCATCTTAAAAGGTTGATTTTAGAGAAACATATACCTTTTGTAAAATAAGCATAGATAATTGGATGTACGTGTAATTTAATTTTCTTATAGTGATGTAAGGATAAAAATTTTATAGTTTGTAAAATTTCTTCTTCTAATTGAATAGAATTTGAAATTTTTCCTGTACCATGACAAGTTGGACAAAGCTCTAAGGTATTAATTTTCAATTCTGGCTTTACTCTTTTTCTCGTAATCATCATTACGCCAAACTTTGAAATAGGCAAGATATTATGTTTTGTTTTATCTAATGCTAAAAGCTCGTGCATACGTTTGAAAACAGCTTTGCGAGATTCTGCTGTATTCATATTTATAAAATCTATAGCAATAATACCTCCTATATCTCTTAATTTGAATTGTCTTGCAATTTCATCAGCGGCTAAAAGATTATTTTTTAATGCATTTTCTTCTTGGTTAGTACCAATAGTTTTAAACCCACTATTAACGTCTATCACATGCATGGCTTCTGTATGCTCTATAACTATAGATCCACTTAGATTGGGCAGAGATACCGTTTTCCCAAATAAAGTTTTTATTTGTTTATTGACCTCATAAGTATCAAATATATCACCTTCTTTATGTAGTTCTATAATATTAACTTTATCCGAATTTATTTGTTCTAAATAGGTTTTTGCCTCCTCATAAACAGCTTTGTTATTAACAATAATTTTAGCAAAATCATCATCGAGTATTTCTCTAAGAACAGTAGTTATTTTTTTTGTATTGCCATAGAGTTTTTTTACTTGGGTAGCACCCCAAAGTTCTTGGCATATTTTTTCCCAAATATTAATCTGATGTTTTATGTCTTCGGCAATTTCTTTTTCTGAAATATTTTCTGCTGCGGTCCTAATAATAACTTTAAAATTATTAGGGCAAAGAGTTTTCGCAATCTTAATTAAACGGTTTCTTTCTTCTGGGAGTTCTATTTTTTTACTAATAGAAATATGTTTTTTAAAGAGAGGCATTAGTACAATATATCTACCAGGTAGAGAAATATCAGTACTTAACCGAGGTCCTTTCTGAGCTATAGGTTCTTTAAAAACTTGTGCTACAATAAAAGGTTTAGCTTTAAATACATCAGTAATTTTTCCTGACTTAGTAGTTTCTTGTAAAAATTTGAAATTAGAAAGAGTAGTATCAAAGCTTTTTTGTTTTTGCTGAGCTTGTTGTATAAAATGAAGGTAGGATTTAATTTGTGCATTAAGATCAGTATAATGTAGAAATCCATTTTTTTCAATGCCTATATCAATAAATGCAGCATTCATACCAGGTATGAATTTCTTAACTTTTCCTAGATAAACATCTCCTAAATTAAGTGTCCCTGATGATTTTGTATCTGTATGCAGCTCTATTAGTCGTTTATCTTCTAACAAGGCTATAATCAAACCTTGATTAGACTTTTTTATAATTAGTTTTTTACTCACAATCCAAATCTTATAAATTAATCAAACTGTGCAATTTTGTGAGCATTATTTGAGTTCTTAAACTACCACATAAACAAATAGTAACTTATATTAAATTGAATACTACAAAATCACAGAAGTGTTATTTTTTCTTTTTATGACGATTTTTTCTCAAACGTTTCTTGCGTTTATGTGTTGCAATTTTATGACGTTTTCTTTTTTTTCCAGAAGGCATATCTTATAGTTATTTTAATTAAAAATAATTGTAAGTTGCAAATATCTATTTTTTTTTTGAAAAAAACAAATCTTAGATTTTACATTTAATTATTACCATAGTGATGTATCCTAATTTTTTAATTTTCTAAAAGGAAATTTTTTTTTTGTAATTTTGTAGTAATAATAACAATTATTTTATGATTAAAAAATTAATCTTTTTATTTTTATCGGGCATTTATGGAATGTTACAAGCACAAATTTCAGAACCAAGAACCCCATATAAAAATTCTTCAGGATTTTCAGAGCATTGGTATAATATGTGGAGTTCTAAAAAATTTAAAAAATCTACCTTGCAACGAGACTCTTTGTATACTTTAGTACAAAGATTAAAAAAAGATACAGCTCAGCAAGCAAATTCTATACGAGATTTCATTGCAAAAAATGCAGCTCTAAATAATCAGTATCAAATCTTGCAAGAAGATTATGATGATTTGATGAATACTTCTATGGATAAAGCTACTCAACTCAATAATGCTGTAAATCAAAAAAATAAAGAATTGTTGGAACGAGAAAAGAAAATAGTAGAGATTGTTTCTACCTTACAAGAAAGAGAAAAAAAAGTAAGCAACTTGGAAAACCAATTACGCAAGCAAGATTCTTTTGCAAATGCAATAAATAATGCATTAAAACAAGCACTCTTAAGTTTTGCTTCTGATGATTTAAATCTGGAAGTAAAAAATGGAAAAGTATATGTTTCTTTATTTGATAAATTATTGTTTAAATCAGGTAGTGCTACGGTAGAAAAAGGAGGTATAAAGGCTTTAAAAAAATTAGCTGCTGTATTGCTGGCTAATCCCAATATAGACATTTTAGTGGAGGGGCATACGGATAATATACCTATTAAAACTTCAAAATATGCAGACAATTGGGACTTGAGTGCTGCTAGAGCTATTAATATAGTACGTTTATTACAATCTTACAATGTGGATCCTAAAATAGTAGAAGCTGCTGCTCATGCAGAATTTGCTCCTATTTCTAGCAATGCTACACTTAAAGGGAGAACTAAAAATCGTAGAACAGAAATTATAGTTACCCCTAATTTGGGGAAACTTTTTAAAATATTATTAATAGTGGGAAATAAATTATTATTTATTACATAAAATAGTTTTTTGGTGTTAATAGATTCAATTTATTGACACCGATTGTATTATGAATATGAAAGAGAAGGCTCTGTATAGTTTATTATATCTTTTTTCGTTGATTCCATTAAGAATGATGTTCTTTTTTTCGGATATTCTTTGTAGCTTATTGTATTATATTATACGCTATAGGAAGAAGGTAGTAAGAGAAAATTTGAAAATTGCTTTTCCTGAAAAAAGTAATCTTGAAAGAGATTTGATTATGAAAAAATTTTATCAAAATTTTTGTGATTGGATTTTTGAAACTATAAAGCTTTGTAGTATTTCTCAAAAAGAACTGGATAAAAGAATGGGATTTGATATAGAAGAGTTTAATAGCTATGCAGATGACAAAAATTCTATGATTTTGTCTTTAGGACACTTGTTTAATTGGGAATTTGCCGCTCATCAGGTATATCATTTTCAAAATCAGCCTGTATGTGTTAATTATTTGCCTTTATCTAGCAAAACAATGAATAAAATACTGAATAAAATACGTTCTCGTAGAGGGGCTTTGATGATTTCTGCAACACGTTTTTATAGAGAGTTTACACCTTATGCACGACAAAAACATACCTTAATTTTAGTTGCTGACCAACGTCCTCAATGTCCTGAAAATGGTTGGTGGATTAATTTCTTTTCTAAACCTACGGTATTTTTTCAAGGACCTGGCAAGATGGCTCATATGATGGATAGTAGTTTTGTTTTTAT
>JBOFDP010000020.1:0-27606 GCA_051647125.1 Chitinophagaceae bacterium
GAGCCTCCTTTGCCGCATCATACTCAGCATTTTCCTTCAAATCACCTTTTTCTCTAGCTTCAGCAATAGCTTTTGAAGCATTTACTCGTTCTATTTTTTTCATATGTTGCAATTGAGATTGCATTTGCTCAAGCGCTTCTTGTGTTACATATTGTATCATATCTATTAGTATTATATTATCCTATCAAAAAAAATAAAACACTACCAAAATGAATACGCTATGGCAGCATTTTACATATTACAAAAGATATATATTGTCCCTTTATACAAAGCTAAGCAAAAATATTATAATTTCCAAAATTCAAGCAAGAAACAAATTAACTCATAATATTCATAAAGATAGATTTTATAACATGCTTGAAAAAACCTTACTTAAATAAAGTAATATTTGTCTTATATTTTTTAATATTTCTGGAAAGGACCACATTGCATAATATAGCTATATAATTAACGAAAAGAAGGAAAATCTCACCTCGTCGTTATTACTAGCTATCAACAATTGATATCTAATAAAATAAGTATGCTTAGATATATTACATGTATACCCTAAAAATATAGCTTTAATACGACAAGGTGAAAAAATTTATTTAGTAATTGTTATTAGTTTTTGAATTTTAAAATCATTCCAGAATTTTTCATATATCTATCATTCTAGTTGTTACTGCTGTAAAATAATTTAATACATCATTATCTTTTAATCTCTGTTCTATCTTTTTCCAGTTTTCCTCTAGTACAAAAGAAGTTTTCCTAGAGTCCTCATTTTCTAATCTTTCATGAGGTGACATATGATCACTTTCACTTCTATTCTCTGCAAGAGATATAGCTCTAAAATTACCAGTACAGCTATTCCATTTTTTAAAAATTTGGTGGCACTGCTTATGATCAACCCAACTTGAGGGATAAATATGATCCCAATCCCAAGGGGTGTTAGTGTCTTCAATATCATCCATTTGGTTGTAGTCTTTAAACTCCTCATTTATATACTCTCGTTGAGCTAATAAAATAAATGATCTATTCCATCCGATATGCTCTATAAAGTTAGAAAATGATCGAGGTATGAGTTCTTCTATTTCTGGTTTTACTGATTTGAAATAAATCTGTAATAGCCTTATTCATAAAATCCCACCCTTTTGTGATTTCTAAAAATTTGTTTCTTATTGTTGGTGAGGAATAATGTTTTCTTAATAACTTTGGATCTATCATAAAATCCATTCCATCTTTGTTTTCCCACCAAATTAACTCATTTAAGGGTTCTTCCCAGAACCCGCTTTTTTAAATATTTTGATTCCATAAACAATGTTCAAGATTACTAAGATTAAATCATGAAAAAGATAACATTTTTACCACCATATTAAGTTCTCTTGTTTCAAAAATTTTCTCTTCTTTATGCACATATAACCAATAAACAAAAAATAAAAATACCTCTTGATTTTTCTTAAGTAGCTGCTTAATGCAAACTGGAGGAATTTCCCCTTTAAATAATATTGTCTTTACAGTGAGATGATTTCAATTGAACGTTTAAATAATGAGATGATTTTTTCCGATTGAACCTAACTTCTTCTTAAACTCCTCATTTTTGATTCTACTTTGAAAATCTTTTACCACCATTTTTTTTACATACTTATTTTCATTCAAATCAGACGCAACGATACGAGTCAGCATAGATAAAATTTGTGTTGGGGCAACAAAATTCATACCAATTTTGTCAATAGCTTCTTTAGCCTCCGGAAAATTTGCTTTATATATTGAATATATCAAATCATCCACTGTCAAAGGTATTCCCAAAGAACTTATTCTTACAAACAAAGTTGGGTTGTCTCCTTTATGTTCTTCATTTAAAACATTATTATCAATTATGTTTGATGTTATTAGCGTATGCTGATCCGTTTTTTTAATAACCTCAAAAATTTCAGTTAGATTTTCCTTTAAATCTCCCTTTAATAATTGTAAAAATTATTTTTTATTGTTAAATTTTTGACATTTGGTAGAAAAGTAATCTAGTAAATATTTTTCAGCTTTTGTAATGATATCATCAACATTTGCTGATTCTATAAAAAATGCAATGGGTAAAGGACAGAAACAATCAAAAGGAAAAACAGTTGTATTCTCAAAGTAAGTATATCCTTTCTCTTTATTATCAGGGTTTTATCTAAATAATTCTAAAGCTTTTCTTCTATCAGACATACTTAATCTATTTCCATTATCTTGATACCCCCAAGGATGTGAAAGAGGTATAAAGCGTATCAAATATTTGCTATCATCAGGAAGGATTTTAGGTTTAATATCAATCCAAACAACGAGAAGTTTGCCTTTTATAGACCATGCTTTTACGGTATTATTCTCATTCAACGGATTAAAATATCCTAAAAATATGAAGGTGGCTCTTTGCTGCCCATCCATTAAATATAACTTTTCCATCTTTGAACACAAAAAAACCAATAGGGTAGCCTCTTAAAAGAGAATCCCATAAGGTTTCCACTTTATTCGGTTTACAAACAAAGCCTCTTTGTATCGAAGGTAGTGATACTAATGATTCTTCACTTTTTAATTGGCAATTTCTTATAATGTAAATGATTCTTGCTGGTGCATATATTTTATTTTTTAAAATTGCAAAATAACCGATGTAGAGCGTTTATGCTCTTCATCGGTATGTGCGGAAGTTATTCACCAAATATAAAGAATCTTTTAATAAATCTTCCTACTTTTTGCCAAACATGGTTTCCACCATTAGGACAAGAACTGGGACTAGGAAAAGAAGACCTACTAGCTTGTTTTCCACACTTACTGCACTGAAATAAAAATACTGGCATAATATAAATTTTACGGCAAAAATAGGAAAAATAAATCTAATGAACAAATACTACATTAAAAATACATGCTTTTTTATGGTGTAGTGGTTTGCTAAAAAAGCATTTTGGAAAAGTTTTATTTTTTTATTGTATATCTTTGTATTAAGGATGTAATTTTTCTTAAAACGAATATCCGTTAAACTAAAAATAAGTTTTATATGATCAATAAATACAGTAGAATACTTACCCAAGATGATACCCAACCTGCTTCTCAGGCAATGCTCTATGGCGTGGGTTTGAGGGAAGAAGATATGCAAAAAGCACAAGTAGGAATTGTCAGTATGGGATATGAAGGCAATACCTGTAATATGCACCTTAACGATTTAGCCAAATCTATCAAAATTGGCGTACAAGAAGCCGATTTGGTAGGGCTTATTTTTCATACCATTGGTGTAAGTGATGGTATTTCTAACGGCACTGAAGGGATGAGATATTCTTTAGTTTCAAGAGATATTATTGCAGACTCTATAGAGGCTGTAGTAGGGGCTCAATATTATGATGGTGTGATTGCTCTTCCTGGTTGTGATAAAAATATGCCAGGTTCTGTAATTGCTATGGGCAGATTAAATCGCCCTGGCATTATTGTTTATGGAGGTACTATTCATTCAGGAAAATGGAAGGGGGAACCTCTCAATATTGTTTCTGCTTTTGAAGCTTTGGGAAAAAAGCTAACCAATGCTATTAGTGCTGAAGATTTTAAAAATATTATTAAAAATGCTTGTCCAGGTCCGGGTGCTTGTGGTGGTATGTATACTGCCAATACCATGTCTTCTGCCATAGAAGCCTTAGGGATGAGCTTGCCCTATAGTGCTTCTAACCCCGCCATTAGTATTGAAAAACAAAAAGAATGTAGGGATGTAGGCAAAGCCATGCGTACTTTATTGGAAAAAGATATTAAACCCAGAGATATTATGACCAAACAAGCATTTGAAAATGCTATTACCTTGGTGATGATATTAGGAGGGTCTACCAATGCAGTAATACACCTTATTGCCATGGCAGATTCTGTTAATATCAAGCTTTCATTAGACGATTTTCAACGCATTAGTGATAAAATACCTGTACTTGCCGATCTAAAACCTAGTGGTAAGTATCTGATGGAGGATTTACATACAATGGGAGGTATCCCTGCTGTAATGAAATTATTATTAAAACATAATATGTTGCACGGAAATTGTCTTACAGTAACCGGTAAAACTATAGCAGAAAATTTAGAGCCTGTACCTGATTTACAAACAGGACAAAAGGTGATTCTGGATTTTAATCAGCCCATAAAGCCTACTGGGCATATACAAATTCTTTATGGCAACTTATCCGAAGAAGGTAGCGTGGCTAAAATTACAGGACATGAGGGAGAATACTTTGAAGGTCCTGCCAATGTTTTTGATAATGAACATGAAGTAATAGAAGCTATTAATAAACATCGCATTAAACCAGGCGATGTAGTAGTAATACGCTATTGTGGACCTCAAGGAGGACCTGGAATGCCAGAAATGCTAAAGCCTACTTCTGCCATTATGGGAGCTGGATTAGGGAATAGTATAGCTTTAATTACAGATGGTCGTTTCTCAGGAGGTACTCATGGTTTTGTAGTAGGACATATTTCCCCTGAAGCTTATACAGGAGGTACTATAGCCTTGGTAAAAAATGAAGATATAATCATTATAGATGCGCAAAAAAATACTATTACCTTAAAAGTAAATGAAGATGAATTAAAATGTCGGAGAGCGTTATGGACAAAACCACCATTGAAAGCAACAAAAGGAGCTTTATATAAATATGCTAAGCTGGTGTCAAATGCTTCTACAGGATGTATTACAGATAAATAAAAAACTTATGGCTATGGATGATTCAAATAAAATATCAGGTGCAACAGCATTGCTACAATGCCTTATAAAAGAAAAAATAGATGCTCTATTTGGCTATCCTGGAGGAGCTATTATGCCTATTTATGAT
Source organism: Chitinophagaceae bacterium (assembly GCA_051647125.1). Lineage (GTDB taxonomy): Bacteria > Bacteroidota > Bacteroidia > Chitinophagales > Chitinophagaceae > JBOFDP01. Next base: position 4,806 of record JBOFDP010000020.1, read on the forward strand.
GCTTTATACGACTATACAAAAGACATACAACATATTTTAGCACGACACGAGCAAGGGGCTATTCATGCCGCTCAAGGATATGCCCGTGCTACGGGCAAAGTGGGAGTAGTATTTGCCACCTCAGGACCAGGAGCCACCAACCTCGTTACAGGATTAGCCGATGCTATGATGGATTCTACCCCATTGGTTTGTTTTACAGGGCAAGTATATTCTCATCTTTTAGGTGTAGATGCCTTTCAAGAAATTGATATTATAGGTATTTCAATGCCTATAACAAAATGGAACTATCAGATTACCTCTCCAGAAGAAATTCCTAATATTGTAGCTAAGGCTTTTTATCTAGCCCAATCTGGCAGACCCGGACCTGTTTTGATAGATATCTCCAAAGATGCACAAATTAATAAAATACCTTCTTTTACCTATGCTCCATGCCAAACCATTCGGAGCTATCATCCCACTCCTAAAATTGACATAAAATCAGTATCCGCCGCCGCCACATTAATAAAAAATGCAAAAAAACCACTCCTAATTGTAGGACAAGGAATTATACTTTCCAAAGCCGAAGAGGCACTTCTGGAATTTGCCAACCTTACGGGTATTCCTGTAGCATGTACTTTATTAGGATTAGGGGCTTTCCCCCAAAATCATGATCAATATGTAGGCATGGTAGGTATGCACGGTGATTATGCTCCAAATATTAAAACCAATGAATGTGATGTGTTGATAGGCATAGGCTTACGATTTGATGACAGAGTAACAAGTGATGTATCTCAATATGCCCAACAAGCTAAAATAATTCATATAGATATAGATATTGCTGAGATAAAAAAAATAATACCTACTGATATCTTTATCCACGCTGATGCAAAAGAAGCATTAAACGCACTTTGCAAAGAAGCCACTAATCATATTTCTACTACATGGTTAGAAGAATTTAAAGAAGCTAAAAAAATAGAAATAGAGGCTTTGAAGAAAAATGCCCAAAAAGATACTACTGGAAAAATACGTATGGAGGATACCATTAAATTATTATCTGACATTTCTCATAGCCAAAGTATTATTGTAACAGATGTAGGACAACATCAAATGATGGCGGCAAGGTATTACAAATATCTCTATTCCAAAACTTTTATTACCTCAGGCGGGTTAGGTACTATGGGATTCGGTTTGCCTGCAGCTATAGGTGCCAAGATAGGTATTCCTAACAAAGAGGTTATTTTGGTGGTTGGTGATGGTAGTTTCCAAATGACACTTGAAGAACTGGGGGTCATATTACAAGAGAAAATAGCAGTAAAAATATTACTACTTAACAATGGTTATTTAGGTATGGTGCGACAATGGCAACAGCTTTTTCTTGAAAAACGTTATTCTTTTACTCCAATTATAAGTCCTGATTTTGTTATGCTGGTACAATCTTATGGTATTCAAGCCTCACAGATTTCAGATCCCAAAGACTTAAAAAATGGATTAACAAACATGCTTCAGTCTCAAGAATCTTATTTATTGGAAGTTAAAGTAGCCCCTGAAGAAAACGTATTTCCTATGGTATCTCCTGGAGCATCTATTTCAGACACTAAACTAAATTAATAAAACTATCAACATAATAATATTTTATGGGAAAAAAAATTTTTACTATATCTGTATTCACAGAAAATAATATTGGCATATTGAATAATATAACGATTATTTTTACCCGAAGGCATCTCAATTTAGATAGTATTGTTGTATCAGAATCCGAAATTAACGATGTTTTTAGGTTTACCTTTGTTCTCAAAACTACTCAAAAACAAATAGAACAAATTATATATCAGTTGGAAAAAGTAGTCCATGTAATTAAAGCCTTTGCCCATGAAGAAAGTGATATTTTATATCAAGAAATAGCACTATATAAAATAAAAATAGAAAATTTAACCACCGAACAATTAGAACAAATTATGCGACAACATTCAGCACGCATCATTACAATAGATACTCAGTATATCATTATAGAAAAAACAGGACATAGAGCAGATATTACAGCTTTATTTAAAGCCTTATCTCCATTAGGAATGTTAGAGTTTTCAAGTTCAGGAAGAGTAGCCATTATGAAACCCCTATTAGATATTAATGATTATTTGTTACATCTAAAAAAATAAAAAACTTACCTTTGCTTTTATTGTGAAGTATTATATAAAACTCTAAAAAGTAGCACATAACATTTAAATTAATACCCTTTAAAAAAAACTTTTAATAAATAAAAACAAAACATATTATGGCAAAAATTAATTTTGGTGGCGTTATAGAGGAAGTAATTACTCGAGAAGAATTTCCTCTTCAAAAAGCAAAAGACATTTTAAAGAATGAAGTAATAGCAGTGATAGGTTACGGAGTGCAAGGACCTGGTCAGGCTCTTAATCTTAGAGATAATGATATTCCTGTTATTGTAGGACAACGCAAAGGCACGAATAGTTGGAAACATGCCATTGAAGACGGATGGATAGAAGGTAAAACTCTGTTTGGCTTAGAAGAAGCCTGTCAAAAAGGTACTATTATCATGAATTTACTTTCAGATGCAGGACAGATACAAGCATGGGAAATCATAAAAAAACAGCTTACAATAGGCAAATCTCTTTATTTCTCACATGGTTTTGGAATTACTTTCCATGAGCAAACACATATTATTCCTCCTAAAGATATAGATGTATTTTTAGTAGCTCCTAAAGGATCTGGCACCTCGCTACGGAAACTCTTCTTAAAAGGACAAGGACTTAATTCAAGCTATGCCATTTTTCAAGATGTTTCAGGAAAAGCTAAAGAAAAAGCATTGGCTATAGGCATTGCTATTGGGTCAGGATATTTATTTGAAACTACTTTCAAAAAAGAGGTATACAGTGATCTTACAGGAGAAAGAGGGGTGTTGATGGGTGCTATTGCTGGTATTTTTGAAGCACAATATAATGTACTCCGTCAGAGAGGACATTCCCCAACCGAGGCTTTCAATGAAACTGTAGAAGAACTTACTCAAAGTCTTATGCCTCTTGTAGCCGAAAATGGTATGGATTGGATGTATGCCAATTGTTCTACTACTGCTCAGCGTGGTGCTTTAGATTGGAAAGACCGTTTTAAAAAAGCTACAGAACCAGTATTTAATGAACTTTATGATGATGTATCTTCAGGGAAAGAAGCTGCCATTACTATTGAAGCAAATACGCAAACAAATTATCGCATAAAATTAGAAAAAGAACTTGAAACCTTACGCAATAGTGAATTATGGCAAACAGGTGTAGAGGTAAGAAAATTAAGACCTTCAAAAAAATGAATCTCCTAGATAAAATATATCTTGCCAAACAGACTATTAAGGATGTTTGTGTGTATACTCCTTTATCTGAAAATATGGCATTGAGTGAAGAATATAATGCTCACATTTGGCTAAAAAGAGAAGACCTACAACCTATACGTACCTATAAACTACGTGGAGCATATAATAAAATTGAAGGGTTAAATAAATCCCAAAAAAAAGGTAAAGTAGTATGTGCTAGTGCAGGAAATCATGCTCAAGGAGTAGCCTATGCCTGCAAACAACTAAACATAAAAGCTACTATTTTTATGCCAGAAACCACCTCATTACAAAAAATTGAAAAGGTAAAGTTTTATGGTAAAAAACAAGTTCAAATAGTCCTAAAAGGAGATACTTTTGATGAGTCTTTTTCAGAAGCAAGTAAATACTGTAAAGATAAAGGAGGTATTTTGATTCACCCCTTCGACGATGAAGAAGTAATAGCGGGGCAGGGTACTGTTGGCCTTGAAATATTAGAAACTTTAAGTCAAAAAATAGATTATATTTTTGTGCCTATCGGAGGTGGTGGATTAGCTGCAGGAATTTGTACAATATGTAACGCATTAAGTCCTACAACTAAAATTATAGGAGTAGAACCTATTGGCGCTCCTTCTATGAAAACCTCTATTGCCAATAATGAAAATACAACTCTTGATCAAATAGATACTTTTGTTGACGGGGCAGCAGTGAAGCGTGTAGGGGATATTAATTTGTCTATTTGCAAGAAAGGGTTGCATGATATTATAGTAGTACCTGAAGGCAAAATATGTACTACTATTTTAAGATTATACAACGAACAGGGTATTGTTGTAGAACCTGCAGGAGCCTTATCTATAGCAGCATTGGATTTTTATAAAGAGAGACTAAGAAACAAAACAGTAGTATGTATAGTCAGTGGTGGAAACAATGATATTACTCGTATGGAGGAAATTAAAGAACGATCGCTTTTATATGAAGGGTTAAAACATTATTTTATTATTAATATGTCTCAACGTCCAGGTGCATTAAAGGAGTTTGTAAGTAAAGTATTAGGTAAAAATGGAGATATAGCATATTTTCAATTTTCAAAGAAACATAATAGAGAAAAAAGTCCTGTAGTGGTAGGGATAGAGGTTAAAAATAAAAATGAGTTTACTTCCATTATTGAACGTATGCAAAAAAGAAAATATATTTATCAATATTTAAACGAAAATGAAATGCTTTTTTCTTTAATCTTATAATACTTTGAACATTCCATTATTACAAAAACATTTGGACATTATAGACTAAAGTTTTGAAAAAGGGATATTATTAAAAAATGAAATTTGAAGTTGGGTACCTCTAATACTCTGTTGTAAAATTCCCACCTCTATTTTAAAATTTTTATTAATAATATATCCACTCCCCCATAAAGCCTATTTTTATCAAATACTTTATCTTGAAATATCAAAAATACTTCATTGAAAAGCGAAAGATAGACTGTTTTGGGTTACATAATTTTATGATTTAAAGGAATATTTAAACTTAAGGCATATCACAAACGCACCTGAAAACCAGATTTCAAAAATCGTTCTTCCACTCTATATCGATGTTGTAAAAATGCATGACTAAAGTTTGACACAGTAATAAATTGTTGAAAAATACGATTCTCCACATTACCTATTTTTTGAGTACTCTTCAACATATAATTTTCAGAATAAACAAATGCATATCCAAGCAATACATTGTTGTTATGTTTAGAAAGATTATACCCTATCCCTGTACGTAACACAATTTGCTCTAAATCAATTCCCAAATAATAACTACGATACTGAAATTTATTTGCCCAATTCCACTTTTTTTTAAACATTTGATTTCCATTGTATACATACCACACTCCAAAGTTAGATTTTTGTGCCACGCTATAAAATATATTAATCAGCCATAAAGTAAGAATACAAAAGATGACCCTTTTCATTAATATTTGTAGTATTTAAGGGAAATTTCAAAATTAGTATAAAATATTGACATCTCTATATTTTATGCAATCTAATTATGACGATATTGCATAAAAGAAACAAAAATACTGCCATTTTGTCATATTATAATTAATGGTAAAATATTTGTTGCATTAATTAGAAAAACATTAAAAAATTTTATTAATTATGGGCAAAATTATAGGAATAGATTTAGGTACTACAAATAGTTGTGTAGCTGTTATGGAAGGTAATGAATCCGTAGTAATAGCTAATGACGAAGGTCGAAGAACAACCCCTTCTGTGGTTGGTTTTTTAAAAAATGGAGAGCGAAAAGTAGGAGACCCTGCGAAGAGGCAAGCCATTACAAATCCTCAAAATACAGTAATGAGCATTAAACGCTTCATGGGACAAAAGTTTAATGAAATACAAAGTGAGAAAGGACACTGGAGCTACAAAGTTGTACAAGGTTCTAACAACACTTGTGCTCTGGATATAGATGGTAGGTTGTATTCTGCTCAAGAAATATCTGCAATGATTCTTCAAAAAATGAAAAAAACTGCAGAAGATTATCTTGGGCAAGAAGTTACAGAAGCTGTAATTACCGTTCCTGCATATTTTAATGATGCTCAAAGACAAGCTACCAAAGAAGCTGGAGAGATTGCAGGATTACAAGTAAAACGTATTATCAATGAACCTACCGCAGCTGCCTTGGCTTATGGTATAGATAAAAAAGAAAAAGAATCGAAAGTAGCTGTTTTTGACCTTGGAGGAGGTACTTTTGATATTTCCATACTTGACTTGGGAGATGGTGTATTTGAAGTAAAATCTACTAATGGCGATACCTATCTTGGTGGTGATGATTTTGATAAAATAATCATGGACTGGCTTGCTTCAGAATTTAAAAAAGATGAAAATATAGATCTTTCTAAAGATCCTATGGCATGGCAACGATTGAAAGAATCTTCTGAAAAAGCAAAAATAGAACTAAGTTCTTCTTTAGAAACTGAAATTAACTTACCCTATATTACTGCTGTAGATGGTGTTCCTAAACATTTGGTAAAAAAACTTACCCGTGCTAAGTTTGAACAATTAGCAGATAATTTATTTAATCGTTGTCTTAAACCCTGTGAACAAGCATTAAAAGATGCTGGGTATAGTACAAGTGATATTCATGAAGTTATCTTAGTAGGAGGATCTACAAGAATACCTAAAGTACAAGAAATTGTAGAAAAATTTTTCGGAAAAAAACTTAATAAAAGTGTAAATCCTGATGAAGTAGTAGCAATAGGAGCAGCAATACAAGGTGGAGTACTTACTGGTGAAATTAAAGATGTACTTTTGTTAGACGTTACTCCCTTATCTCTAGGCATAGAAACATTAGGCGGTGTGATGACTACACTTATACCTTCTAATACAACCATACCTACAAAAAAATCAGAAGTCTTTTCAACAGCATCTGACAATCAACCTAGTGTTCAAGTACACGTATTACAAGGAGAAAGACCTATGGCAAAAGATAATAAAAGCCTTGGGATATTCAACCTTGACGGAATCCCTCCAGCTCCCAGAGGAACACCTCAAATAGAAGTTATCTTTGATATAGATGCAAACGGTATACTCAATGTAATTGCCAAGGATAAAGGTACTAATAAAGAACATAAAATTCGCATAGAAGCAGGTAGTGGATTAAGCAAAGAAGAGATAGAAAAAATGAAAAATGAAGCTAAAGCAAATGAAGAAAGTGATAAAATTGAACGAGAAAAAATTGAAAAGTTGAATGCTGCAGATACACTAATTTTTCAAACTGATAAACAACTTCAAGAATACGGTGAAAAAATTAGTGAAGAAAAGAAAAAACCTATTGAAGATGCTCTTGTCGCTTTAAAGGAATCTCATAAGCAACAAAATTTAGAATCTCTTGCTAAAGATACAGAAACTCTAAATCACGCTTGGATGGCAGCTAGTGAAGAAATATATAAAGCTTCTCAACCCACAGAACCTCAAGCTGATGCCAATAGCGATAACACTACAAACAATGATAAAAATGATTCTGTAAGTGATGCCGAATATGAGGAAGTAAAAAAATAGATTTTAGTGTTTAATTTTATTTACAAAAAGTACATTTCTTTATAAAGAAATGTACTTTTTATTATTTCCATATTAAGTATCTCCTATAAAATATTTTTTATATTTATCATAAAAAAATCTTTCTCTATTTGAAGAGGGCTTAAATTCATCTCTTTCTTGAAGATTATCTCTATATTTGTACTAAAATAATACAATATGTTGAAAAAATTTCTTGCGTTTTTTTTACCCTCCAAACAATCTATAGGAAAAGATATTTCTTTTTCGGCAACACAAATTGCTAACATGTTAAATGGCACGGTAGACGGTCATGCTGAGGTACGTATAAAAAATATTGCTAAAATAGAAAAAGGTACTCAAGGGGATCTATGCTTTCTCTCCAATATGAAATATGAACCATACCTATATAAAAATCAAGCTACCGCCACCATTGTAGGTAAAGATTTTAAACCCAAACAGCCAATTCCTGGCACCTTAATACGTGTAGACATCCCTTATTCAGCACTGACTATATTACTTGAAAAGTTTAATCAATATAAAAAACCCATCCACTATAAAACTGAAAAACCTTCCTTTATTGCTTCTTCTACTCAGCTAAAAAAACAGGTATACATTGGTGCATTTTCCTATATTGGTAACAATGTAAAAATAGGTCATAGAGTACAAATTTACCCTCATGTATATATTGGTGATAATGTACAAATAGGAGACGATGTAATTTTATATAGTGGTGTAAAAATTTACCATGATTGTCTTTTAGGTAATAGAATTATAATTCATAGTGGTGCAATTATTGGAGCTGATGGCTTTGGTTTTGCCAAGCAAGAAGATGGTAGTTATAAGAAAATCCCTCAAATAGGTAATGTTATTATAGAAGATGATGTAGAAATAGGAGCAAACACTACTATAGATAGAGCTGTAATGAATTCTACTATTGTAGGAAAAGGAGTAAAACTTGATAATCTTATTATGATAGCCCATAATGTAACCATAGGAGAGAATACAGCAATAGCGGCACAGTCAGGAGTTGCAGGGAGTTGCAAAATTGGAAATAATGTTATCTTTGCGGGTCAAGTAGGAATAGCAGGACATTACACCATAGCTAATGGGACTACTATTGGAGCACAATCAGGAATTATCTCTAATATTGAAGAAGAAAATACCACTATTATAGGCTCTCCAGCAATGAATGCAAGAGAACAACTGAAAGTATGGTCATATACCAGAAAACTACCCCTTATAGCAAAACGGATAGAAAAGATTGAAGAAGAACTAAAAAACTTAAAAAGCTAAATGCATTTACTCAAAATCTTTTGTGGAATAATTTTTATATTCATCTCAAGCTACCCTTCTTTTGCACAAGAAGATTTACTATATTGGATGGAAAAACCCATAGGTTTTGAACGACGCCGATTAGCAGCAGAAAATACACCTAGAAGAAAAAATACGGCCACAAGAAGAACTTACTTCAATATAACAACTTATTTTAATTTCTATTTCAATGCTAAAGATCTTATGGATGATATAGAACTAGGATCCCACCTCTCTAAAGCTCAAAAATTCTTTACCGATTCTATAGAAATAGAAGATGAAGATAACAAATATTTAGCTGAACATACACTACAACTGGACACCATCATTGCCAAATGTAATGCAGGAATTTTACTACATGACCTCAATAATCATTGGGTTGATGATTTACTATTTCTAATGGGGAAAGCTTATTATTACAAAGGGAGCTATGATACTGCATATATTATCTTTCAATATATTAATCGTACTTTTGGAGAAAACCAGTCTGGCTATGTATATATAGGAGAAAAAGATGCTGAGGGAAATATGAAGTTTGACAAAATTGGTATAGCTCTTCCTGAACCAAAAACTAATTTTATAAAAAAAATATTTATAAATCCACACTATGCTAAAAATGATGCTATGGTATGGTTAGTAAAAACTATGGTAAAACAAAACAAGCTAAATGGAGCACTAAGCCTTACCAACCTATTAGCTAAAGACGAAGGTTTTCCAGATAGACTAAAAGGAGATTTATACAATTTAAATGGCATGCTTAATTATGCTAAAGGTAATTATTTTGCTGCGGCAAATATCTTAGAAAAAGCTATTGACTATTACCCCAAAGAGAAAAAAAATCGATTGGCAATCAAAGCTACTACCGTTGCTAAGATTTATGAAAAAGCTCGATTTTCTCAATATGCTTATCAAATGTATATCAAAGCTGCCAAATTAACTACAGAGCCTTTTTTAAAAATGCAAGCCCAAATATATGCTTTAGGGCTTGATTATATACAATATTTACATCGTGATATTAATAATATTTTAACCAATAGAAAATATAAACTCTATAAATCTGTTGCACTATTTAGTATCAGTAAGAAATTATATACTTTAGATAGTTTTCATCTTGCTAAATATTATGCCAATATGGCTATTAAAAGCAAGAATTTAGATAGTATAAACAAACAAGAATTGTTAGTCTTACTTAGTAAGTTAGCATTACAAGATAAACAATATTTACAAGCTGGTTTATATTTAGATAGTGCACATTTAAAAAATAATAGTTTACCTCAAAAATATAAAATCTATAACTATCTAAACATCATAGATTTAGCACAACGCTATACAGAAATTAAACATTATGATAGTTTACTAGCCATAGTTGCATTACCCAGAAAACAATTAGAACAACGTATTAGAGAGTTAGCAACAAAAGTAGAAATCACTGCATCTGAAGATAAATATGCTGCACAAAAAACAATACCTCCTCCCAAGACCACTAATATGAATGATTGGTATTTTGGCAACACGGAAAGAATAAAACAAGGAGAAGAAGTTTTTTTTAAAAAATATGGACAACGACCAAACATAGATAATTGGCAACGGAAAACCGGAATCTTTGCCTCAAATACCAATGTAGCAGAAAACTTGAAAGCTGGAGATATAAGTAATACCATATCTCCATATAAAGAAGGTACAATCAGAGAAAGAATATGGAATAGTCTTCCTATAACATCGGAAAAACGAGCATTGGTAATTGATAGTTTAAGAAAATCATTATATTTTTATGCTGTAGATATTTATGCAATTGCCAATGATATACCAGAAGCAACTAAGTCTATGCAACGAATTACTACCCTATCACAAGAATATACTATAAATGAAATAGGGTTAATGCGTTTACTGGGTATGCCTATAGATGAACATGTTATTGTAAAAGTTAAAAATCAAGAAGCTTACCAAGAAAAAAAATATATGAATATATTAAATACTTTCCTTTCCAATCATCCTTTGCAATGCTTAGAGTTAATAGCTGCAAATAAAGATTTTTTTAAAGACAAAGAAAAAGAACAAGTAGAATTTATTAAAGCATGTTCTTTATATCAGATAGGAGACAAAGAACGTGCTATGAACATGCTGAATACTTTATTGAAAAAAACAACTAATCCTAATCTTCAAGAGAAAATAAATCTTCTTTTAGCTTATTACCATGAAGTTGTCAAAAAAATTTATTAAGAAAATCCTTTAAGACGACTATTTATTTGTATAATAATTTTTTCAAAGTCTTCAGGATTATTAGTAAAATCATTTTTATCCATATCAATAGTTAAGGTTGCTCCTTCCTTATATTCTTCTATCCAATGATTGTATTGTGTATTTAGTTTTTTAAGATAATCTATATTAATTTTTTGTTCATATGCCCTTCCTCTTTCTTCAATTTGTTTTACTAAAGTGGGTATAGATGCCTTCATATAAATTAGCAAACTTGGAGGTTGAATAAGATTTTTTAAGATATTATAAAAACTAAAATAATTTTCAAAATCTCGGACACTCAAAACACCCATATCTTTAAGATTGGTAGCAAAAATAAAAATATCTTCATAAAAAGTTCTATCAATAACAGCTATTTTTGAAAAAGTAAGTACTTCTATAAGTTGATAAATTTTCTTTTGTAAAAAAAAGATTTGTAAATTAAAGCTCCATCTTATCATGTCATTATAAAAATCCTCAATATAAGGATTATTATCTACCTCTTCATAATATGGAGTCCACCCATAATGCTTACTAAGTTTTTCTACCAATGTAGTTTTCCCTACACCTATATTGCCCGCTACAGCAACATAATTTAACTGCGATGAGGAAGAAAGATTTTTCATATCTACAAATTACAATAAATTATGCAAGCCCTTTACAAATAAAATCGTCTAAAATGCTACGCCTTTTTTTTTAAAAAAGCAATCTTATTGAATAATCTAATTTTTAAGTATCGCTATCACCTCATTGGCAATTGTAGGAATCATATTTTCAAAAGCATATTCCCCAGCAAGAGCAGGATCTTTTGCAGCCCCTTTTTCTCTAAACTGACTTCCAAATATATTTTTATTTCTATAAAGATCAAATACTTCTACATACACATCAGCATAACAAAATATAATACCATTAATAATATTATGCTGTCGAGTGGTAGCCGTAATATTTAACTGAAAATCAGCTTTTGAAGCATCATTAATAAAACTAAAGTCTTGTTGTGCTAATTGGGCTTTTAAATGTTGTTTGATAAATATGGAGGATACTCCAAAAACATCTTCTTGACTATTAATATAGATAGAAATACTTCTTTTCAAATCATTAAAAAGTTGAAGCAATTGATTAGTCAATACTTCCACCGTATCCTGTTCCAGTGTTTTACTATCTATATTATGATCAATCACAACAAGTAAATTCTGAATATCTGATATTTTCGATAGCAATAATACGGCTTGTTCATATTGTTGCTTGGCTTGTATTTTTGCTTTTTTTTGTATAAAATCATTTGTTGTTTGCAAAGCCCCTTTTAAAAAGCTGATATTCTGAAGAAGATTAGTTTTATAATAATCGAAAAGAGATTTTTTAGTAACATAGGCTAAAACATAGACTTTATTCTTTGAATTGCTATAGTATGTTTTCATTTTTATGCCTACTATTTCTATGTTAGAAGTTGTTTTTATATCTGATTGAAAAATACCATTTCCTGTACTGATTCCTTCCGAGTAAATATGACTATCTTTAGACTTAGTTTCACTTTCTATTTTCACTATTATGGATTCTGACAAAGAAGCCTGAGCTTGGTTTTTTAAACGGTTAATAGCTGCCGATACAGATTCCCCCTTTGCTACATTATCTCCCATAAAACCTGTAAAATACACTTTTTGAGAATATTCTTTTTCTCTACCTTCTACATACAACCAAGAGGGTTGTTTAGATTCAGAAAATCCTTGATGAAAAAATACCATACACATAATAAAAATTTTAAAACACATGTGGCATTTAATACTCTCTATGATGAAATACAATAGCATCTTTTCGAGTTGATAACCTATATAGAAAATTTATTCAATTAGTTAGATATATTACTAAATTTTTCAAGCTCAGATTCCATTTTTTTACGAAACTGCTCTTCTTGAAAATCTATTTTTAATTTATCGTCTTTTCCTATAGATTGTTTCACCGCACTTATAATACTAGGAACAACAGTTTTGGGATCAAACTCTATACATACATAAGAAATATATTCTCCTGTTTTGGTGTTTTGTCTCATCTCATCACAAACTATTTTTGTACCTTTCAACACACCCATAGCCACACCTTCAGATAAGCTATTAATTTTCCCTGAATATTCATCGGTTTTATCTAATTGATACTGTGTATTAGAACTACTAATAGCATCAAAAATTTTGGTAGATAATTGGCGAGTAAGCTGAGTTCTCGCATTTTGCTCTGCTATACGCTGTGCTATATCTTGCCTTGGGCTAGAGCCATTGCCCGTTGCTCTCCAAATAGCTGTTGTTGATTGATATTCTTTGCCGGTACAAGGACGATTTACTACCTTTTCATCTGCACCAACTAATTTTTTTGATGTAGAACAAGACACCATTAACAACATAATGATTAATGACAGAAAACCACCCATTGAAAATAATAAACTTTTTTTCATAATTTAAATCAATTTTATATTTTTAATATAATACAAAGATATTTAATTTATTTTATACATTATCCTTTAACTCTTTTTTTACTGCACGACTTAGCCAATAAGTAACAAAACGAGTAGGCAATATTTGTAATAATAACCATATTATTTTATTCCCCCCTCCTATAAGAATAAAAGACTTTTTATGTAACATTTTCTCAATACATACTTCTGCCACTTTTTCAGGTGTAAACACCATAAAATTCGCTAATGCTCCCTGTAGTTTTATCCGATTTGCTATTTCTGGATTTGTATTCATAGGACCCGGATAAGCTACACTCACAGAGATATTATAAAGCTTCAACTCTTCCCTTAATCCTTGTGAAAAATGTTCTAAAAAACGTTTTGTAGCGGGATATACCGTTTTAAAGGCTGTTGGTGTAAAGGATGCCATACTGGCTATGTTCAAAATATAAGATTGTTGATTTTGGATAAGGCTAGGAAGAAGTTGATGTGTAAGCAATATAGGAGTCATGACATTAAGCAGTATCATCTTTTCAATATAAGATATTTCAGCATCAGCAAATACCTTGCTTCCACCAAAACCAGCATTATTAATAAGCATAAAAACATGGAAACGTTCATTGATCCATGTTGTCAATTCTAAAACATGTTGTTTTTCTGTAAGATCTATTTCATATCCATAGCAATATACTCCTTTTTCTTGTACGGTATGTATTACTGTATTTAAATCCTGATTAGGCAAAGATACCAGTATGGAATGAATACCTCTATGGGCTAATGCTATAGCAAATGCCTTTCCTAATCCGTTGCTAGCACCAGTAATTACTGCAAATTTTTCTTGTTGATGAAGTTTCATAAGTATATAAATTTCATAATCTGATTTATAAAATATATTTATTGTGAGATTTTCTATAATTAGAAAAAGAAATTCAAAAATAAAATATCAAAGTTTGTAAATCTACAACAATTTTATTGTACATACTTTAAAACTATGGCAGTACGACTTGGAAGATAAAGTAACAATTTATTTTTTGCTTGTATATATTGTGTAAAATATATTTGAGGCTCTTGAACACGACCAAACCCATCAAACTTAGGGTTATCACTATTCAATATTAATTCATATGTTCCTACATGAATATCAAAACTATAATCTGTAAAACTTTGTGTTGGATGAAAATTAAAGGCAAATAATAAATTTCCTCGTTGAAAGATTAATACCTGATCTACTATGTTTTGTAGAATTGCACAAGGTTTGGTATTAAAAATATCTTGTGCCTGGGCAAGGTGAATAATAGCTTTATCCCATTGCCATAAAAAATGATATCGTAAATTTTTATCTGCTAAGAGATTCCATTGCCTACGTGCATAATGATAATTCCAGTTATTTCCCTGTCTTGGAAAATCTATCCATTCAGGGTGACCAAACTCATTACCCATAAATGTAAGATAGCCCTCTCCTGAAGAAGCCAACGTTATTAAACGAATCATTTTATGTAATGCAATACCTCTATCTATAATTAGATTATGTTCAAATACATTCATAGAAGTATACATTTCTTTATCCATCAATCGAAATGCAATAGTAATATCTCCTACCAATGCTTGATCATGACATTCAGCATAACTAATTGTTTTTTCATCTTCACGCTTGTTGGTAAGTTCATAAAATATATCTCCCACATGCCATTCTTTGTCTTCTTTTTCCTTCAATATTTTTATCCAATAATCTGCAATACCCATACTCATTCTAAAGTCAAACCCCAAGCCACCTTCCTTTATGGGCATAGACAGCCCCGGCATTCCACTTACTTCTTCTGCAATAGTTATAGCTTTGGGGTTTATTTCATGAATCAACATATTAGCCAAAGATAAATACGACAATGCCTGAATGTCAATATGTTCATCAAAGTACATGTTGTAAGAAGTGAAGTTTTTTCCTAATCCATGATGATCATACAACATACTAGTAACTCCATCAAAACGAAATCCATCAAAGCGAAATTCTTCTATCCAATATTTACAATTAGAAAGCAAAAAACTACATACTTCATCTTTTCCAAAATCAAAACATTTTGAATCCCAAACAGGATGGTTTCCCTTCTCTCCGCTATGAAAATAACAATACGGAGTGCCATCATAATTAGACAAACCCTCTTCTTCATTTTTCACTGCATGAGAATGTACCAAATCCATAATAACAAAAAGTCCACAATCATGAGCAGTATCTACCAATAATTTTAACTCTTCAGGAGTGCCATAACGCGAACTTGGTGCAAAAAAATTAGATACCTGGTATCCAAAAGACCCATAATAAGGATATTCTTGAATAGCCATTAATTGTAAAGTATTATATCCTAATTCTTTAATTTTGGGTAAAATATTTTTAGTAAATTCTACATAACTACCTACTTTATATTGTTCTGTAGCCATCCCCACATGAGCCTCATAGATAAGAGGATTCTTATTGATATATTGAGGTGGTTTACTTTTCCAGTGATATGATTCTTTGGGATTCCAAACCTGGGCAGCAAACAATTTGGTATGTTCATCTTGTACCACTCTCCTAGCATATGCAGGTATTCTCAATCCATAGCCACCATCCCATATTATGAGTAATTTATAACAATCTCTATGTTTAAGTAATTCTTTAGGGAGTAATAATTCCCAATAATGTTCTTTTCTATGGAAAGCAAATTGTTCATTTTGTTGCCAATGATTACTATCTGTAAGTAAATAAATTTGTTGTGCATTGGGAGCATATTCTCTAGCTATCCAACTACTGCCATTAGTTTGATGCAAGCCAAAAAAAAGATGATTATTAGCTACTTCGGAAAGTGATATTTTTTGATACTGAGTAAGTCTATTATATTCCTTCTGACAATAATTATAACGAAATTCTATAACCTTAGAAAAGGGTTTTAATAAAATATCCTTAAAAATAGAGAATTTCATATTATAGAATTAAAAATTATCAACCTTATGTTCTGATAAACTAAAAGTATAAAAGATAAATTAAATTTACTTATACCTCTAAGTACCTTCCACACTACCCAACTATAATCTATAACTCAATCACCTCTCAGCCTTGCTACTCCTCTCCAAAAAAAATTGATTTTTATTACACCACAATTACCTCTACTCCTTTATTCTGCAATACTCTAAGAATATTAGCAGGAGCACTTTTATCTGTAATCAAAACATCAATATCAGAGAAATCACAAATCTTTCCAAGACCTTTTTTACCAAATTTTGAGGAATCAGCTAATATAATTTTATGCTGACATATTTTAAGCATTGATTTATTCAGCTCCACTTCCATCATACTCGTATTGGTGATACCTGTATCCAAGTCTATACCTCCTACACTCATAAATAACTTAGAGCAAGAAAAACTTTTTATCATTCTTTCCGTTTCATGTCCTATAACAGCTCCTGAAGTTTTACGAATAATACCTCCTAATTGTACAATTTCCATATTAGGCGTATTAATTAAAATTTCAGAAATATAAATAGAATTTGTAACTACTGTTAAACGATTAAAATCCAATAATTCTTTTGCAAGTGATAAGATACTACTGCCAGAGGATAAAAAAATAGTATTATTTTCAGTAACTAATTTTTTAGCTTCTTTAGCAATTTTTTCTTTTTCTTTTACAAATTGTAATGTTTTCTCATCTATTTTTCTTTCTCCCACATATGGATTTTCAAAACTTGCTCCACCATGTGAACGATATAACATTCTTTTTTTCTCTAGCAATAATAAATCCTTTCTTATAGTAATGGTGGAGGTTTTTATCATATCAGCTAAGTCTATAACTTTTACAAAACCTTCTTTTTTTAAAAGGTCTAATATAAATTTATGTCTTTCAAGGGCTTTCATAATTATATCTCTATTTTATAACTTACAAATTTTTTTGTGCTTACAAAGGTAAATAAATAAAAAATAAAAATGATATTTTTTTTGGTTTATAATTATATTTTTTTATTAATTTTTCAACTTAAAAAATAGAATATCTAATTAGTATAAATAAAAAAATTATTATATTTCTAACTCCTATTAATGCTATTTCCTAAAAATTGATAAGCAAGTACTCCTAAAAAGAAGTTTTGTTCTCTCACCTATTATCTTTATATTGTTGAATAATATGTTTAATAGACCGAAGACCAATATCTTCAACATAAATTTTCTCTGCCGAAAGAAAAAGAAATTTATTAGCATCATCATTCGCAACAATTGCATCAAAAGACTTTACCTTACAACGAAACAACATATCTAACGTAAAATATAACACCCCTCCAAATAAATATTCATTAGGGAAAGAACCCAAAAAAAATACTTGTTCTACCTCCAAATTTACTTCCTCTTTTACTTCTCTAATAATTGCCTGTTCTGCTGTTTCTCCAATATCTACAAAACCTCCAGGCAAATCAAGTTTCCCCTTAGCAGGGTTATATTTTCTTTCTACTAAAAGTAGTTCTTGATATTCATTTTCTATAATAGCAACCGTTGCTGCCGACATATTAATATAAAATTTTTTCTTACATAGCCTACACTGCAAAGATTTCTCTTCACAAGCAGAAAAAGATTTTGACCCACAAAAAGGGCAATACTTAAAAACATTAAAAGGATGAAATACCGAATCGTTCATACCAAGTTATTGATGTCTCTTCATAAAATCTACTAAAGCAATAGCTGTTACTGCCTCCACAATGACAGGAATCCGTAAAGCTATACATAAATCATGCCGACCTTTAATATTAAAATGACTCATAGACAATGTTTCTTTATTCCAGCTATACTGTTTTTTAGGAGTAGAGGAAGTGGGTTTAACCGCCACCTTAAAATACAATGGATTCCCATTAGTAATTCCTCCCACAACACCTCCTGCATGGTTTGTTTTAGTAGTCCCTTCAGCGTTAGTAATAGCATCATTATGTTCTGTACCCAACATTCTTGCCCCCTCAAATCCTTTACCAAATTCTATAGCTCTTATTCCTGGTATAGAAAATATTAAATGACTAATAACCGATTCCATACTATCAAAAAAAGGCTCTCCCCAGCCTATGGGAATATTCTCTACCCTACAAGCAATAACTCCCCCCACAGAATCCTTCTGAGAAATTGATTTTTGAAGACCTTGATGTATATCTTTCTCTCCAGCTATTTCCACAATATGAGCCTTAATTGTAATATGGGGTAGTATCTTTTTGGCTACTACCCCTGCGGCAACTAATGCCAAGGTGAGTCGTCCCGAGAAATGTCCACTACCTCTAAAATCCTCGTATCCTTTATACTTTTTGTGAGCCACAAAATCTATATGGCTGGGGCGATCTATATCCCTTTGTTTCTCATAATCAACAGATTGAGTATTTTCATTTCTAAATAAAATAGTCAGTGGTGCACCTGTTGTTTTTCCCTTAAAAATACCCGTTGCGAGCAAAGGAATATCTTTTTCTTTACGTGGTGTAGTAAATTTTTTTCCACCTTTACGGCTTACTATATCTTCCCAAAAATCTGCCTCCTCTAACGCTATGCCCACAGGACATCCATCTATTACTATGCCCACATATTCACCATGAGACTCACCCAATATAGCTATCTTAAACAACGTACCAAAACTATTCATCAAATATTTTATTTTATAGTAAATTTTTTAAATATACACCATAGCCACTTTTCTCTAATTGATGAGCTAACACTAATAATTGCTCTTGGGTAATAAATTTTTTTCTATATGCCACTTCTTCTATACAACCTATTTTTAACGATTGTCGCTTTTCTATTACTCTTACAAATTCTGCTGCATCATGCAAAGAATTAAAAGTACCTGTATCAAGCCATGCCGTACCTCTATTGAGTACTTTTACCTGAAGCTTTCCTTTTTCTAAATACACATTATTGATAGCTGTAATCTCTATTTCGCCACGTGCGGAAGGTTCTATCCGCTCACTAATAGAGACCACCTCATTATCATAAAAATAAATACCCGGAACAGCATAGTTAGACTTTGGCAATGTCGGTTTCTCTTCTATCAACAACGCCTTACCGTGTTCATCAAACGTTACTACGCCATATCGCTCAGGGTCAATCACATAATAAGCAAAAATACCCGCCCCTTCAACACGATTAAAATCGACTAACATTTGAGTCATCCCCGATCCATAAAAAATATTATCTCCCAAAATAAGACATACCTTGTCTTTACCTATAAATTCTTTACCTATAATAAACGCTTGTGCCAACCCTTCTGGTTTAGGTTGTACCGCATATTCAAACCTACAACCTATCCGACTGCCATCCCCTAAAAGCTTTTTAAACTGTAGATTATCTTCCGGAGTAGTAATAATTAGTATATCTTGTATCCCTGCCAGCATTAAAACAGACAATGGGTAATATATCATAGGCTTATCATAAATAGGCATTAATTGTTTGGAAATACCCATAGTAATAGGATATAATCGTGTGCCGCTACCTCCTGCTAAAATAATTCCTTTCATCATATAACAAAAAATTTTAATACAAAGATAAAACTAAGTACAAGAAAAAATATTTTTTTTAATAGCAAATAGGCTAATTTTGGGTATATAAAAATTTTTCTTTAAAAAAATATGTTTTGTGTAGGCATCACCGGAGGTATAGGCACAGGGAAAACCATGATAACGCAAATTTTTACTTCTTTTGGAATACCTGTATATAATGCCGATGAAGAGGCTAAAAATATAGCTTCCTCAGACAGAGCATTAAAAAATAAAATTATTGTGCTTTTGGGAGAAAAAAGTTATAAAAATGGAAAATACAATACCCCTTATGTAGCCCAAAAAGTATTTATCAATAAATTGGTATTAGCCCAGCTAAATAAGATTATTCATCCCGCTGTATTTAAGCATTTTGAAAAGTGGAAACAAGAGCATTCTTTAAATGCTCCCTATCTGATTAAAGAATCCTCTATTTTATTTGAAAGTGGGTCTTACAAAAATTTGGATATGATTATTGGGGTCTCCTCTCCTAAAAATATTATTATACAACGACTTCAACAATATCGACATCTTTCGGAAAAGCAAATTATACAACGAATGAACAATCAACTTTCGGAAGAAAAAAAATTACAACGTTGTAATGCCATTATCTATAATAATCCCTCCCTGTTGCTTGTGCCTCAAGTATGGGCATTACATCAACAAATTATAGAAAAGACTATTTGATTGCGGCTAAATATTCTCCATTTGTATGTCAAAAGCTTGTTGAATTAAATCCATTACGTTATCCAATTCATTCATTTTACTGATGTCTACTCGAATATCACCATTCCCCCAGTGGCCTTTGTTGGTTACATCTAAACACAAACCTAATGGATCATCAATTTGATTAAACTCAATATTCAATGACAAACATAATCTTGTTTTTTGTGGTACAATATCAACGAAATTGGTATTGGACTTGAAAGCTATGTATAGCTTCGTGTATTCTTCGTTTACCGAAGCATCAATGTTTAATACTCTTTTCTTCAAAGCATAGTATAATTCAAGCATATCGCCTTTTAAATGCTCATAGTTTTCAATTGTGTAAATGTTTTCTTCACTGCGTTTGTACTTATCCAAAATCTCTTGTGATAGATTTGGGGCAACCCAAATTTTAGATGCTCTAGCAGCTAATTCAACTGCTCTTTCCTGTATCTTTTCTTCATCCCAAAGACTTACTTTTTGCATAAATGAATTTAAATGAAGTGGTGAATGGTCAAAGCCTCCTTCAATTGATTTTTTACTATCAAAAGGGTTGTCGCTTAATTTTGAATTGTAGCCGGTAAGTGTTAAGTTACCCAATGTATGCAAATACTTCTTCTGTACTTCTTGCCAATTATCGCCCAACATTGCTTGCCATTTTGCATTTAATTTGGGGTTCCGTGGCATTATGTGTTCTATGGTGTAATCGTCTGTATTAACTATCTCCTTACGGTTGTAATTTTCTAAATTATGCAGCAAGTAATTTCGGGAATGGAAATGATAAACGTCTTTCAAACCTATTTCCTTTTCAAATTCTGTATCGTTAGGGAAACGTTTGTAATTCTCCATCAATTGGAATGTTGCTTTTAAACTCTCCAGGTAATGTGATGGATTTATGGACTTGTATAATGTAGCAAATGTTTTGTTCAGGCTGTTTGTAGGAATACCACAAATTGCTCTTCTGAAAACATAATTTTCAACTAGCTTTATTATTTCTTTAAAATCATCTATCGTAATTATTTCGGTTGCATAATCATTGTAAACTGTCATTAGGAATGGATAAGATACATCTACTTTTAATTTAAGGATATTGGCAAACAATTTCTTTAAATCTAAATCTATTTTTGCTTCTTTTCTCAAAGCCATATTCACATAATAACCAGAGAATTTAGAAATGTCCTGTACAACTTCGGTAATAGTTTTTGGTGCTTTGTTGCTTTGAACATAGTTTTTAAATTCTTCGTAAACTTTGTTAATTTTTGGTATTGCTCCTGTTTTAACCGAAAGGTAATTCCTCATAAACCAGCCAAACTTTGTTGCACATTCATTGCCGTAGCTTTGCTCCATTGGAAACCAATATTTTTCATACAACTCGGTTTGCAATTTTATATCTTGCCCCATCAGAATATAATTTCTGATTAGGTCAGCTTGTGATAAGTCTAAACCTGTTGAGTTCATACTCTCAAATATCAATTGCGGATTGTCTGTGTCCTTCTCTAATGCTACATCAACAATAAATAATCTTCGCACTCCATTATAAACTTCCTTTATATTTTCTTTTGATATTTTGCCTTTGAAAAATCTGTAATTCTCAACCAAACGAAAAGAGTATTCCCCTACTGGCTCAATTCCGTTTATTAGATTGATTAGAGTTTCTTTATCCCTTTTTGTAAGCAATAGTTTGTATTGTAATTCGCTTTCTTCCTCTGGGTTAAGCAAATAGTAGTTTCGTAATTTGTCGAAATTGGTATCTATCTCTACATCATTGTCCCTTATAAATTCAGATAATGCAATTATCAATAATGAAACTGTGGTTAAACGCTGTTGTCCATCAATAACCAATAGTTTAGGGACATCAGAAATAGTGTGTATGTTTTCTTGAAAATAGACAACAGAACCCATAAAATGTCCTTTGGCATCTCCATATCTACTTACCTTCAATATGTCATTAAATAATTTATCGCATTGAGGAGGTAACCAACTGTACGTACGCTGGTAGATTGGAATTAAAAATTGTTTAGGACCTTTTATTACGGTTAATAAGTTTGCTGAATTTGCCTGCATATTTATATTTTTTATTAATAATTCATGATAAAAATACTATTTTCTTTAAAAACACTCTTAGTATATTTCTATACCAAGAGTGTAATAAATAAGTTGGCGGCTACCTACTCTCCCGGATTCCTCCAGTACCATCGGCCATAAGGGGCTTAACTACTCTGTTCGATATGGGTAGAGGTGAACACCCTC
>JBOFDP010000021.1:0-22474 GCA_051647125.1 Chitinophagaceae bacterium
GTCATAGTGGAGCGTTATTAATACATTTTGGATTAGTAGAACATGAATTTTATACCGTACTCTTTGGTGTCAGTAGGGCATTGGGAGTATTATCAAGCTTAGTATGGGATAGAGCTTTAGGATTTCCTATAGAAAGACCTAAATCAGTAACTACAGAATCTGTAAGACGTTGGTTACAAGATCCTTCTCAGGAAACTATTTGGGGAGAGTAATATATAAATTCATATAAAATTTAGGGTAGTTTTTACTACCCTTTTTTGTTTTTATATTATGAAAGAAAAGTATATGTTTTTTCTTAAAAAATATAAGTATATTTGACAAAATTCTATTTTTACAATAACTCTGATTTTCAGAATAAAAGATATGATTGCTATTGATAATATAATTTTGAGTGATGAGGTCATAGAATCTTTTTTTAAATGTAATGTGAACCACTGTCATGGTGCTTGTTGCGAAGATGGAGATGCGGGGGCTATGATTACCGAAGAAGAAAAAAAACAAATTGAAAAATATTATCCACATATAAAACATTTATTAACTCAAAAAGGGCTTCAAGTTATTGTAAAAGAAGGTTTATTTGTTTATCATCAAGAATTTGCTTGGGTAACTCCTACCATAGGGAATGGGATGTGTGTTTTTGGATATAAAAATGATAATGGACAAATTATTTGTAGCTATGAAAAGCTTTTTAGAGAAAAAAAAATTGGGTTTCAAAAACCTTTAAGTTGTCATCTTTTTCCTATAAAACAGTTTAGAACTACAGAAGGTACTATTTTTTAAATTATGAACCTCGTAAGGATATTTGTGTATATGCTTGCCAGATTGGCAAACAAGAGAACCTCCCTGTGTATGTATTCTTAAAAGAACCTTTAATACGTGCTTTTGGAGAAAAATTTTATGAGGTACTTACTTATATTGCAACAAATTATTTTAAAGAAAGAACATAATCTATGAAATCCAATACAATAGATCCATATGATATTTTTTTAGGTAAATCTAAAATTAAATCATTTGATAAAGAACATCGTAGAAAATTAGAATTTAGTATTCATCAATATGATAAATTCGTATCAAAAGGAAAGTCTCAATTTATAGATTTAGAGATGGCTCGTAGTTGCTTATATGAAAAAAAACAGTATGCTATTGCTCATTTGGATGAACTACTTTTGCAGTTTGAAGAAAATTTTATCAAGAAAGGGGGCAAGGTGATTTGGGCAGAAAATGAAAAAGATGCTATTGCAGCAGTACTAAAAATTTGTAAAACTTATCAAACAAAAACTGTAGTCAAAAGTAAATCAATGGTAACAGAAGAAATTTATCTTAACCATTTTCTTGAAAAATTTGGGATTGAAAGTGTTGAAACAGATTTGGGTGAATTTATTCAACAATTAGATGATGAAACCCCTTATCATATTGTAACTCCTGCCATGCATAAAAGTAAGGAAGATGTGGCTAAACTTTTTCATGAAAAACTTAAGGTAGAAAAGAATCTTACCCCTTCAGAGCTTACTCAAGTAGCTCGCCAGTTGCTAAGAAAAAAGTTTCAAGAAGCAGAGGTCGGTATTACGGGTGTAAATTTTATTATTCCAGATACAGGAAGTATTGTAGTAACAGAAAATGAAGGTAATGTTCGGATGGCTACAGCGTTTCCAAAAGTACATATTGCTATTGCAGGTATAGAACGTATAATTCCTTCTATTAATGATTTGCCGATGTTTTTGAGCATGTTAG
Organism: Chitinophagaceae bacterium; assembly: GCA_051647125.1. Lineage (GTDB taxonomy): Bacteria > Bacteroidota > Bacteroidia > Chitinophagales > Chitinophagaceae > JBOFDP01. The sequence goes on from JBOFDP010000021.1 coordinate 1,732, forward strand.
CTACACATGGTACGGGGCAATATCTTACGGCTTATAATACTATTTTTAGTGGACCTAAGCAAGGTGAAGAAGAAAATGGTCCAGAAGCCATGTATGTGATTCTTTTAGATAATGGCAGGGTGAATCTTTTGGAAGATAAAAATATTCGGCAAGCTTTGTATTGCATACGTTGTGGGGCATGTCTAAATACTTGCCCTATATACAAAGCTATTGGAGGTCATGCCTATGCAACTACTTATACTGGACCTATAGGATCTGTCATTACTCCACATTTGAAAAATATGAATCAGTATAAATATATGAGTTATGCTTGTTCTTCATGTGGTGCATGTTCGGAGGTTTGTCCTGTAAAGATTCCTTTGCATGATCTTTTGCGGAAAAATAGAAATATTGCTGTAGAAGAAGGTTTAAATACCAAGACAGAAAATTTTTTTTGGTGTATATATCGTATCGGTATGAGCTATAGATTTCTAATGAATTTATTCCCTGTTCGTATAAAAAATATTTTTATAAAAAAATATTTTTATATTTGGAATATGTATAAAAAGCCTCTTCATTTTCCAGCTCTCTCTTTTAATGCAATACAACGTAAGAAGAAAAAAAAGACAGTAAGAGAAATAAATAATTAACAGAGAAGTGGAGGTATAGGTAGAATAAAAACCAATAGAATTTTTAAATAATATAATTAAAAAAATCAATATTTATTTCTACAAAAAAGGAAGTAGATTCGCGAATAAAATGCGTTATGAAAAATTTTTTACTTTGTAATCCTATGCCTTCAGAAAAAGTTGTATCTTGGGCTTCTTTAATTTTACGTGTATTGATAGGTGTTTCTATGCTTACCCATGGTATTGCAAAAGTGGAAAATTTCTCTGCTATTGCTGAAGGTTTCCCTGATCCTATATATCTTAGTCATAAAACTTCTTTAATATTAGCAATTTTTGCAGAATTGGGATGTTCTATTTTATTAATTATAGGTTTTTTTACTCGTGTATCGGCTTCCATATTAATTTTTAATATGTTAGTCATTGTTTTAGTAGTAGATAAAGGTGCACCGTATGCTGCAAGGGAAATGGGTAGCTTATACCTTATTAGTTATGTGGCTATATTTTTGTTAGGAGGAGCAAAATATTCTGTAGATTATTGTATTGGAAAATCTTGCAAACAGAAACACAAAGCATCATAGTATTATAGCATGCAAGAGCAACAACATTTTTTGGTATCAGCACGTAAGTATAGACCTGTAAACTTTGAAACTGTAATAGGACAAGAAGCAGTAACCACTACTTTAAAGAATGCTATCAAAAGAGACCAGGTTGCCCATGCTTATTTATTTTGTGGACCTAGAGGAGTAGGTAAAACTTCATGTGCACGTATTTTTGCTAAAAATATTAACTGTGAAAATCCTGTAGATGGTGAATCGTGTGGCACGTGTAATTCGTGTAAAATTTTTCAAGAGGGCGAATCTATGGCTGTATTTGAATTGGATGCAGCTTCTAATAATTCGGTAGAAGATATTAGAGAATTAGTTAGTCAAGTACGAATTCCACCTCAATCAGGGAAATATAAAGTGTATATTATAGATGAGGTACACATGCTGAGCCAAGCTGCTTTCAATGCTTTTCTTAAAACGTTGGAGGAGCCTCCTTCTTATGCTATTTTTATTTTGGCAACAACGGAAAAACATAAAATTTTACCTACTATTTTGAGTCGTTGTCAGATTTTTGATTTTAAACGAGTAGAGGTATCTGATATTACACATCATTTAGAAAATATTTGCAAGCAAGAGAATATTGAATATGAAAGAGAATGTTTATTTTTAATTGCTCAAAAATGTGAAGGTTGTATACGAGATGCTTTGAGTTTATTGGATAAAATTATCAGCTTTAGCAGTGGAAAAATTACTTTACAACAAATTCAAGAACATCTTAATATTTTGGATGAGGGTATTCTTTTACAACTTATAGAATATATGTTGGTACAAAATATTACTGATAGCTTGTTACAATTTAATAATATTTATCGTAAAGGTTTTGAGGGGGATATTATTGTAGAAGGACTTATTAATTGTTTTAGAAATTTATTAATTTGTAAAGATGAAAAACTTATTGCTCTTTTAGAAGTCAATGAGTTGTATAAACCTAAATATAAAGAAATCGCCAAGAATTGCGGTATTGATTTTATTATTAGCAGTATGAATATTTTAAATGAAAATATTTTACAATATAAAAGTGCTAATAATAAACAATTAAATATTGAAATATTACTTATAAAACTCAATTATTTAAAACAAACTCTTCAACTTGTGGGAGAGGATGAATCTGTAAAAAAAAAACAATAATTCAATATAATACTTGGCGAGTACAACGTATTATCCGATATTTTAACGAAGCTTCCATTTTGGAAAAACCTAAGCAAGAACATCTAATAACAACTCCTCAGCCGAGTATTTCTTCTCATCGTGTACCAACTCCTGCTGTAGCATCTGGAGCTATTTCTTCAGATAATTTTAAGTTTAGTTCTCTTCAAAATTTACATGAGCAATATAGAAAAAATAAGAGTAACCCAAAGGAGATTATCCCTATTTCTATAGAATTATTAGAATTGTATAAAAAGGAATATATAGATATTTTAGAATCTAAAAAAGATCCAGCTTTGTTGGCTTTTCAACAAATGCAGATTTCTCATAAACAAAATAACCAAATTGAATTGTTTACAGATACGCTATTTAATAAACATTTTTTAGATGATGTAAAAGATGAATTTCATACTTTATTAGAACATCGATTTAAACAATCTATTATTTTGTCGACACAAATAGATAAAAGCTTACAAATGGAAAATATAAGTTCTATAAATATAAAAACTCAACTCCAAATTTTTGACAAATTAGCTCAACAATATTCTCTTTTAAAAACTCTAATAGAAGAAGATATAGGCTTACATATTGATTATAACCCGCAAAACGGAATGTGAATTAAGGTAGGAGTGTTACCTAATAATTCATCGTAAAGACTTCCGTTTTCTCTCTGACTACTACCTAGCTTATAAGGGGCAGAACGAAATATGAATAACGAAAACCTTTGATAATACTATGTTTTGTGCAAAAGGGTACTTCAATTTTGTTCAATTATGCTTCCATTTTTGTGGGGAAATTGTCAAGATTTCCTAATATAATACTATAAGATAGAAGAGAAAACACCAACAGGAGATAAACAGGCTTAAAATGCCTGTTTTTGTTGTATTACCTTTTATTCATCTTTCGTTTTGGAAACGTTAATATAACTGCCAAAAACGGATAAAAAAAGAGTGAAAAAAATGGCAACAAAAGGTACTTTTTGCACTGAAAAATGGAGATAAAGAGGCTTTTATGCACGAAAATAGGGGTTATTGCAGGGTATTAAAGCAAGTTTTGATAACGAAAAAGAGGCTTTAACCCGCATGGATATTAGGAAACGAGATAAAAATGGGAAAAGTAAAATTCATATTTTGATTTTAGCTTTTTTATATGGATTTTTCTAAAAAAGATTACAATTTAACGAATATAGTTAATTGACTTTGTATGATTTGGATAGCTAATTTTTATGCTTGCTCTTTACACATTTTTACCAATTCATAGCATAAAGTGGAAACCCTATTCAATATAATACTCGTCTTTATTGGTAAGTACTCGTCTAATAATTTTTGGAGACACACCGATATCCTTAACGATATGTTGTATGTCCCTCTTTTTTGGTGAGGTATATTTTAAGTTCTTCGTGTGTCATGAAAGCAAAATTAAGGATTATTTTGCTTTTTGTGGAGGTTTTTCTGATAAGCTTTTATGACTTCCTTATAAGCAGATAGAGTATCTTCCAATTCTTGATTATGTTGTAAAAAAATGAAATTTGTTCTTGCTGATGCGTGATGGTTTCTTGCAAGTGATTTTTATCTTGCTTGAAATCTGAAATAGTAGCTTTGAGCTGGGTATTTTCTGCGAGTAGCTCGGGGTAGGGATATTGCCTCGGTAGAGCAATGACTGTGTGGGTGTGGTGGGCTGTACATCTCGAAGCATACTACATTTGCCTGTGAGTAGCCATTCGGGAGATATATCCCCATGATATTTTAGAAACTTATCTAAAATATCAGTTCTTATACTTGTTTTTTCTCTAATTGCCTTAGATAATGTACCATTACTTATACCTGAATTTTCTTCAGCTTTATAGGTTGCAATTCCTTTAAAATCAAGATATTCAGCTATTCTTGCAATAATCACAATAAAATAAATTTAGAAAAAAATTAAAATTAATTTGCCTATTTAGCAAACTATCTATATGTTTTCAACATAACATAACATCAAAAAATTTAACAATGATAACGGCAAAATTACAACAAATGGATTTGAGGGAAGCTAAAAAATGGCTTGAAAAAGGCGATAGTGAAATGATAGCGGCGAAATTGGGTCGTAGCAAAGCAACGGTGAGTTATGTATTGAATATGAGGAATAAAAAGGTGGAGCATGCGATAATCGCATTGGCGGAGAAACGCCGAGAAGAACATCAAACTAATATAGAGGAAATATTAAAATAAAAAGAATATGGAAAATTTAATTCAAAAAAAGTTTGGTACAAATCCAATAAGGATAGTAACCCAAGACGGGCAAGTATAGTTCAGTGCCAAAGATGTATGTGAAGTATTAGGTTTAAAGTGGAAACGCAGTGATAGTCTTAGATGTATCAATAAAAATGAAAGGTAGCCACTCAAAGTAGACACCCTTGGTGGTAAGCAAGCAATGAAGGGCATTAGCGAAAGCAGATTGTATAAGTTAATTATGAAAAGCGATAAGCCTAATGCTAAAAGGTTTCAAGATTGGGTAGCTGGGGAGGTATTGTCTGAGATAAGGCGTACGGGAGGTTATCGCATAAAGGAAACAAGCACAGGCTACAAGATAGGCAATGAGATGTGGGATAATTATAAGCATTGGGCAGAAATCAATGACTTTAGCACGAAGAGTAATGCGCTAGGCAAATGCAATCAGTAAACTATGGAGAATGTAATTGTCAGTAAATACGGGGAGAATAAGACGGTGTGGGTGAGCGAGAGCATACTCATAGAAAGGGCAGGTGTGAGTAAATTATACCTGGATGTATGTGCAACCTTATTATAAAAAGAAAGGTAATATTTGGCAATACAAGGTGATAAATGGACGGTTTTATTATAACTGGGAGAAGATACCGAACAAAGCCACTAATTACTATCAAAATAGCGTAGGTACAAAGGCAGAGCTGCAAGGTATGGCTGAGGCTCGGGGAATGAGTACAAGAGCAATAAAAGCCATAGGGAGATTGAAGATAGAAGAAACCTTTAAGGAGTATCACCTAATTATGATCGAGGCGGTGATGTGGTATAATAAGGAAAGGCATACACCTGCATTGGAATTGGGGGAGGCATATTGCTGGGAAAAATTTCTCATAGAATATGGTAAAAAGACAACAGGCGATATATAGGCTTTGGGTTGGAAAAAGTGGGCGATGTATACGAAATAGTAACCGAGATATTATGTGAAAAGAGGATATCGGGTATGCGTATAAGCAACGAGACAGCATTGAGAAATAAGATGACGGAATTTAAGAAGATAGAATCGTGCACGAGCAAGGAGGAGCAATATAAATTTTTCGTCCACAGTGCTTTTGGGAATAATCACGCCGAAGTGATGAGTGATGAATGCAAGCAAGTGGCGATACTGATGAAGGGTACTTGGTTGCAATTGGAGCAACCAGGCGATAGTGAGGAAATTGCAGACGACATGCTATATGAATTGGGAAAAGTACCGAGTGAGGGTAAGACAGAAGATTTCCTCAATACAAAAGCAGTACCGACCATCTCCGAGCAAAGTAGATATGGGATAAAAGGTAGATACAGAAGAATAACACTTGGCACGCTACCGATAGCATCGACTGTATTTGGCAGTGATTGCTGGCAGGCGGATGTTACCTGTGTGAATATGATAGCCCACAAACGCATTCTAAAAAAGAAAGACAAATATGGCAAAGAATATGAAATAGAAAAGCAATACTACCTATTTGTATGTGTAGTGCGAGATGTATATAGCAGACCAATATTGCGGTGGAGCTATTGGTATGCAGAAAATCATGCGATGTATGTGAATGCGCTACAAATGTCATACGAAACAGCAGGGCATTTGCCCTACGAGTTTGTATACGATAGATTTCCTGGTAGCCCTACGCCACAGTGGCAAAGTGTATTTACGGCGGATACTATTTGGTATTATGGAGAGGGGATCAAAAGCAAACGACGATATGTACATAGAAGCGATGAGCAGATAAAAGAGCAATACAAGATAGACAAAGAAGTAGGCTGGGAGGATAACCAAACCTGCGATGCTATGGACGGTGTGATAGAACGCTACAACAATACGAAGATAAGCAGCCGTGAGTTTGCCTTAATGAGATATCAATAAATAACCCTCTATTGGCGAGCAAAGAAGAGAAAGAAAGGGAGGAGAGCATCGCCATAAGCCATGATGAAATTGCGGAGCAAGCCCGCAATGACGGGTTTGTAGAGGAAGAGGAATAACAGAGGAACAGATGAAACATAACCTTTATAAAAGTATAGCAGGGAAATAATTAATTGAGAATGAAATTTAAAACACAATTAAAATAAATTTAAAAGTATGAAAACAGAACTTCTAAAATTAGTTAAAATTAGTAAAAAAAGAGATAGAAAAACTCGGTAGTGCCGAAGCGGTAGCCCGCAAGATAGGCATAAGTGGTACAGCTCTTAGCCAATGGCTAAATGGCAAATATGTAGCCGAGGAGGATAACCTCAACCACAAGATAGCCTCCGCCTTAGGATATACCGAAGAACTTTGGAAGATAGCCGAAACCAGAGATGTAAAGATACTACATTACACTTTACCAAAGATGAACGAAAGAAGCCTATTTGTAGGTATCAGTGAAAAAGCAGGAATCTGCAAAACAGCGAGCATAGTAAGTAGCCTATGCCAAAAATAAAAAAGAGGTATTTTTGGTAAAAGCCAGAGAATGGGGTGGGCGAATTTTTGTGGACGAAGTGATGCGAGTACTTGGCTTGAAAAAACCAAATGGCTATGTAACTATGGACACGAAGATAATGTTTATCTGTGGGTTTTTCAAAGAAAGAAGAGACAAGAAATGCAAGCTCATCATAGACGAAACGGACAAGCTACGACCATCGGCACTACGCACCTTGATACCTATGTATAACGAATGCGAAGATATACTTTCAGTAGTGATTTGTGACACCGAAAATTTGAAAAAAAATAAAGAGAGGTGTAAACTATCAACGCAAAGGCTATGATGAATTGGATAGCCGATTTGGAAGGCACTATTTAGGTATGACAGGAGCTACCAAAGGAGATGTAAGATGTAAAAGCGATATGTGAAGCCAACGGGCTAACAGCCACTGAAAAAATACAAACCGTATGGAGCGAATGCCCCAAAGCAAGGAAAAATATAGATAGTAAAGATATAGAAGTAGTCATAGATATGAGACTCTTAAAAAGATTGATACAAAGGGAATTGTTTTAATTGATAGTGGATAATTGAAAATTTTAAAACAAATTAAATATGGGTGAACTAAAAATTTTGGACAAGACAAAGCAGCAAAGGCTTGATTATTTGCAAAGCAAGATTTACTTGCTAAAAGAGCTGTGGATGACAGAACGAGAATACGCTTTAAAAGAGATGAAGGTAGGCGAGCTATTTGTAAAACTTTTTTGGGAAGGTAGACCTGTACTACAACTGCAATTACTCACGAACGAAAGGCTGGAATTTTGGACATCTTTTAAATATGAATGGTTTAAACACGACATCGTTGTGGTGAATAATTTCTGCTACAAAGGTATAAGAATGGATATAGGTATACAGGAATTTGAAAGCAAACTATTTGACTTCCAACGCCGATGTGGTAAAGAATATAATTTACGAAGTAAATACAAAAATAGATATGAGACATACCACTCAAAATAGCCAATTACACGGATTGCTCGGTAAATTACAAATCAAAGAAATGAAACCTTGTCTTGTATCTCAAAATAGCCAATGGGAGGACTATTCATAGTAGTGAGATGTTGGTAACAAAAAGAGAATCATTGATAGACTACTTCAAAAAAGAATGATTGAAAAAGAGCTATTCCAAGATAGCCATAGATTGTGATAGAAAGCGTAAAAGATTGATAGACTTAAGTAGATAGATAAATCCAGCGGAAACAGCAGTACCAGATATAATACACTTGGTGTGAAACGATGGGTGTAGGGGATGGAGTTAATAATGTGAAGAGAATATTCAATGAATATTCGTTACCAGAACTTATAGCTCTTGAAAGAAAATATATTACTAAAGTAGTAGAACCAAGAAAAAAAGCATTGACAAAAATATGAAACGTAAGAAAGCCAAAAAATTTTGTGAGCAGGAATATAACAATATCGGTTTTACGGGTAAATGGCAGAGCATTTTGGCAACCCCGAATGGAAAAGTACATGGCTAGTATTTGGTAAAAGTGGTAGTGGAAAGACTGAATTTTCGATGCAACTGGCAAGGTATATGAGTGAGCATGGAAGAGTGGAATATGTGAGCAGTGAGCAGGCTGACAGCTCGGGCTTGCAAAAGGCTTGGAAACGCAATGAAATGCACAAATACGATAATGTATATCTCGTCTATGACACCACCAAAGAAGACATATTTAAACTGATAAAAATGAGGGGTAAGCACACCTGCATCATCATAGATAGTATAGACTACAGCAAGATACGTGTAGAAGGTTACAAGCAAATGGCGGTGATGGCTAACCGCAAGCATAAAACCCTGTTATATGGTATGATGGGCCTTTTAGTTATCAGGATACTATAATTTTTAGTCAGATGGATACAACTGTTATATTATCGGAGTTTGTAAGACTACAAAAGTATCGTGATAATGTTACTGGTATAACTTCGTACTACTACGATGAAACAACCAAAAGTGGTTCAATATTTGTGAGGGAAAGAAGGAAAAACCCTGATACTCAAGAATGGGAGTTCTTTGAGTGTGGCGTAATAGCCAGATTTAGAATATCTGGTGGCAATTTACTATTTCAAAGAAAAGGTTCAGAAGAATCAAGAATCTGGTACAACAATGTTGATCCTCTACGTATAGAGAAATATGTCTTTTTCCATAAAGAATAAAAAAAGTGAAGACACGAGAAAGGTGGCAAATAACTTGCCACCTTTTTTATTGCCCTTCCTATTGTAACACTTTACCAACCTAATATTGTGGGTTTATCAGCTTCAAAATCGTATGCTTTATGATTACGATCGTGAGGGCTTGGAGTCTTGTAAAAGTTTGGCATACTAGGACTTGTAGGAGCACGCAAAAATGCTTTATAGCTATTTACATGAGTATTATTGATAGCTGTACCTCGTGTTTGGGTAGATACCTCTTCAGTATAGGGTTTACTGTAATCATCTGTACTAAAAACGGCAGTAAAAACTATTTTGCTGGCAGGAGAGTCGCAGGAAATAGTAGTACCTACGCCCAAATCAAAATCAAATGCAGAATAACAGGTACTATCTACGATTTGCTCATAAACCTTAGTAACAACTCTATCGGTAGTTGTATTAAAACTCACTCTATACCAATTTTTGTTTTCCAAAAACCAACCTCCCGGGTCATTCTTGGCAATAAAACTATTACAATTTTGAGCCCTACCACGAAAGCATTCAGAGCCGCCTGAAAATACCCACTGTGTTGGATCTACAGGATGCCCCTTACTACCGCCTACATCCAACAAATTCATATAACGAGTATCTCCTTTGTCTAAACGGCTGTACCTTGTATTTGGCACTTCTTGTTTGGTTATCACCACGCCCATATCATTTTTTTTCCATTCTTCTAACCATACTACGATAGATACATCGGGTACAACCACCTCATAGACATACCCATATTCAAGTCGTTCTAGTGGTGCATACCGCCCTCTACCTGAACCGCACTTATCGCCACATTTTCCTTGATTCGCATAATTGTAACGACCGCCTACTTGAAAAATATAACTAGTACCACTTGTATCTTTGGCATAGCTCCCTTTAATTTTCAAACTATAGGCAGGCATATCATTAAAAACATTGATAAAATTAGTACCACTGATAGAAGGAGTACCTATAGGGATTTCTACGGGCAAATTGTTAATAGGGTTTAAACACATTAAATGTATGTTTTCGTAATTGCTAGAATTTTGTTCTTTTGGAGTATAAAAATTAGCACTATATTTAGGGAAATTTTTTGTCATATCATTGACCCTTGCATTCAACATATCGGCAGTATCTTTTTTTATTCCCCACGCTACAAAATCATTAGGTACTAAAGCCCTATGCTTGACGAACATATTAGCCACATCTACGACTTTGGTTTGTGTAGAAGTTACATTCACATTGCTTTGAGCCATTTGTGAAGGTGTCAAATCCCTATTAATGAAGTTATCGGCATTGATATGGAGGCTCAAATTCCTAAGCAGTCTATTAAATAGACTATTGCTAAATTGTTGGGGAGAGATGAATATCCTACAAGAGTATAGCCTACGGGTAGCATCTCCTTTGGGATCAACACTCACACGCCAACCGCCTACGCCACCGCTATATTGCCACCGCCCACTACCGGCATCAGTAGTAGGGGTAATATCTATCGCTCCACCGCTATAATCCTGGATATACCCATAGCCCGAAGTGGTAAGATATTTGTTCTTATCAGCACCAAAAACAAACTCATCTTTACTCCCTGAATACGATGTATTGCCGTCAATATGCTTCAGCCGGAATAAGCCATTTTTCTACTAAATGAAATCCCTCTTCATATAGAGTATTATCATTTTCATCTAAACCCATACCCGCATTTTCACCTCTTACTAATTTCCTTACAGGGTTCACAATAATCACACACAATCCATAACTTATAAAATGAGGCAGTGAAAAGAAAAAGAAAAATTTTATTGTTTTTGCGCTAAAAATGACACAATAAGACAGAAAAATAGAAAACAAAAGAATGTCAACAAATCTATTTTTATCGGCTTTAAAAACGATTTTTATCGGTTTTGATTTAATGATTACCAAAGCTCATAACAACTACTATATATAAGGGGCCTAATCTACTCAGATCGCATAATAAACATGCAATAAATGTACCCAGATCGCATAGAATTATAATATAAAAATAGTCAAACCGCTTTTTTCATAGGTCCAAATATATAAATATTTTTTTTATAAAAAATTATTTATAAAGGTACTATATAAGTCTATATAAGTACTATAAAGGTATTTTAAAAGTACCATAAACATATCATAAAGATACTATAAGAGTACTGTTAATCTCTCATTTGTATGACTAATATATTTTTTTTCCTTGTAAAACTTATATATTTGTACAATTAAAACTTATTCTTAAACGGTGATGATGGAGTTTCTGTATACTATTATGCCACATCAACCACATCGCCGACAAGGGCTTGGGAAAGCCTTTATTTTTTTCCTACTTACCTTGTTAGTAGTAAGTGTAAGAAAGATACGAAAATTCTAGAACCTACACCCACCGATTTCAACGCACTCATAGGCACGATGTGGATTAGAAAAAACCCGCCATCCGACGACACTGACATCAAAGATACATCCTTTTCCTTAATAACGGTATGTACAAACAAGCTAGTTATCGTTTTTGGACGATCAATGGTGCTAGTTATCGTTTTATGATGAATAGTGATGTAGACACTGTACAAAAAAGTTATTTTGTATATACTTATAGTAACGGAAATGGAGATGTAAAGGAATATGTTCCGCAATGGCAGGGAATACCACCTAACAATTTTTACATTGGACATTCTCCACCAAGGTCTGAATCCATTTTTACCATAACAAATGACAAATTAATGCTTACAAGAAATCTAATTCTAACAACTTTGAGACCGCTACCACCAGGAACATTGGATACTCTATACAACAATGTTGGAGAACCTCTTGGTGTTTTTGTTAAAAGAAAAAATTTTAACTTATACCAATAGTTATAACAGATACAAAGGCAAAAGGATAGAGATTATCTCTATCCTTTTTGTATGAGGCTTATAGTCTCATTTACATACAGACTTATTAGGTAATGGAACACCTGGGAATACAAATTTTAACACTTTTTATTAAAATTTAGATTTTGTGGCTCTATTTTTGCTTCTATGTCCCTGCACAAAATAGAAAGATATTTACCTAGTGTTTGCAGGTCTCCGCACAAATTTGTAGTAATTACACGGGTCTTCGTGTTTGCACTTTCCGTTTTACCCCCTTATAGGATTAGACCTATTGTTATATAGATGGAATGTAGGAGTTAAATAGGGATTATCTTTTTTCTTTCTCAAGGTTTATTAAAATAATGTCTAATAAGAAGTTTTCTTCATTAAGATTATTTAATAAATAGTAATTACGTATAATTTTTTGTTTATCAACTAATACGATAAACGGCAACATTTGAGGATGTATACTAAGTTTTAATTCCTTTTCCCAAAATTTTTTTTGTTGAACAGTATCTTGAAATTTTAAAAAATGTAGCTTTGAAATCAGAAAACTATCTGGTAGAGTAGTATCTACAAAGCAAAGAATATTGAGGAAACTATCTACCCTAAGTTGTTTTTTTAGATGAGTAAGTTGTTTTAAATATTTATAAGTAATGGTATCGTTACAGGTTGCCCAATAGTATAAAGTAACTTGATTATTAAATAGATTGCCCAAGTCAAAAATTTGCTGTATATCTGTGTAGTTGGTTACTATAGTATGATTTTTAATTGGACGAAAGATAGTATCATAAATAGTCTTCCCTTTTTTTGTTTGTATAATTATTGTATCTACAAAATATTTAGGGGGCATTTCTATTTTCTGATATGTACTTGCATAAAGTATAATGTATACTAAGAGAGGCACAATAAGCACAATTACTAAACTATAAAAACTACTTTTATACACGATTTGTAGTAAAAATAGGATATTTTTTTAATTTTAAAAAAATCTTGTGAACATTTCTTGAATAATGTATATTTGCAGATTAAATTGTAGAAAAAAAATAATATTACCCATTATGAAATTTATTGTTTCTTCAAATGCATTATCCAAGCAATTACAAGTTATAAATGGAGCGATAGCTTCTAAGTCTGTATTGCCTATTTTAGATAATTTTTTATTTGTTTTAGAAAATAAATCGCTTTCTGTTATGGCTACCGATTTGGAGACGGTTATAAAAGCTAAGGTAGAGGTAACCACTGCAGATGAAGGTAAAATATGTATTCCCTCAAAGATATTGTTAGAATATTTAAAAAATATTGCGGATCAACCCATTACTTTTAATATAGATATTAAGAAGTTTAGCATAGAAATTAAGAGTGATAGTGGGAAGTATAAATTAATAGGGGAGGATGCTAAAAATTATCCTAAGGAACCAGAATTTAATGAAGTAAAATCATTAAAACTTTCTGCCACTATGCTTATAGAAACTATTAATACGACATTGTTTGCTGTAAGTTCTGATAATTTAAGGCTTAATTTGACAGGTTTGTTTTTTGAGCTTTCTCAGAAAGAAGGTTTACGTTTTGTAGCTACTGATGCGCATCGTTTGGTTTGTGATTATCATAAAGATATAGTTTGTGCGGAGGATACTTCTTTTATAGTTCCCAAGAAACCTTTACAGCTATTGAAAGTGGCATTACCTGATATTGATGAAGAAGTTAATTTATCTTATAATACGACACATTTTTTTGTACGGCATACAGATGTAGAATTGGCGTGTCGTTTAGTAGATTCCAAATTCCCTGACTATAGAAATGTTATACCTGCACAAAATCCTTTTAATCTTAAAGTAAATAGGGAATTATTTATTAGTGCTTTGCGTCGTATTAATATTTTTAGTAATAAAAGTACACATATGATTGTAATGAATATCGTAGGTAGTGAATTAAATATTAAAGGGGAGGATACAGATTTTTCTTTTGAAGGTAATGAGAAAATGAATTGTGATTATAAAGGAGATGAATTGAAAATAGCTTTTAATGGTAAATTTTTAGTAGAAATGCTTAGTGCACTTACTTGCGAGGACGTGATGGCTCATTTTTCTACGCCTAATAAACCTTGTATTATCAATCCTATACAAGAGAATCAGCCCAATAAAGATCTAACAATGTTACTAATGCCTTTATTGATTAACAATAAATAATTAAATTTAAAAAATTCAAAATTCAAAAAGCACTTTTTTTAAGAGTGCTTTTTTAGTAATTTTCTATTATGAAAAAAAAATTGTTTTTAGTAATTATATTGATTTTGATAGTGAATTTCTTATATGCTCAAACAATTACAATAGAAACATTGGCTTCTCTTAAAAGTAAATGGTTTTTATTGGATAAGAAGGATGATAATATACCTGGAATGAGTGTAGAAAAAGCATATCATTTTATTCAGGAAAAAGGGTTTAAAGCTACGCCTATTATAGTGGCTATTTTAGATGTAGGAGTTGATACAAATCATCAAGATTTGAGAGATAAATTTTGGAATAATAACAAAGAAATTGCTAATCTAAAAGATGATGATGGCAATGGTTTTATAGATGATATACATGGTTGGAATTTTTTAGGAAATAGGGATGGAGAAAATGTTATTAAAACCTCTTCTGAAGAATATAGAAGGTATAAAAAAATTAAAATAAAATTTCAACAAACACAAGATTCTTCATTACTTCAAGATAGCCTATATTTAGCATTAGATCATAAATTTTTGCAAGATACTTTGGATATAGATACAACATCTCTTAATATATTGTATAAGGCAGATTCTTTATTCTCTTCTGCAATAAAAAAAGACACTTTTACAATGCAAGAAATTGAGGATAGTGATAGCTTGCAGATTTTATCGAATCCATATGTCAAAGCATTTTTATTTACTTTTGGATTTTCTAAAGAAAAGGACAACCAATCATTTCTTCTAAAAATGAAAAAAAAATTTAAAAGAAAAGATATTTTTTCAATGAAAGCATATCACATTTTTTGTAAAATTGATAGTAATTTACAGAAAAAATTTCATGAATATAAATATACTCCAAATGATTTATTAGTATTGCCTTATTTTAAAAATTCATTTCTTTTGAAGTATTATTTAGATATATGGAATTATAGAAAAAATTTAGATACAACAGTTAGGTTGATGAATAATAAGGAATTTTTTGCTGATTTGTTGATGAATAAATATAAATGTAATGAGGATAAAAGAGCCTCAATCATTGGAGATAATGAGGACGATATACAGGATACTTTATATGGCAATCATATATTTCCTATTTCTCAGTCTGATCATGGCACTCATGTAGCTGGGATTATTGGTGCGGATAGAAATAATAATTTAGGAATTAAGGGTATTGCCGATAGTGTTCGATTAATGATACTGCGTGTCGTACCAGATGGTGATGAATATGATAAAGATGTGGCATTAGCTATTTTCTATGCAGTGAATAATGGTGCTAAAATTATTAATATGAGTTTTGGAAAATCATATTCTCCTCATAAAAAATGGATAGATAGTGCTATACATTATGCCGCACAACATAATGTTTTAGTGGTGCATGCAGCGGGTAATGATTATAAGAACTTAAATAATGCTAATAATTACCCATCTGTTTATTTTCTTACAGGAGAGAAAGCTTCTAATTATATTACTGTAGGTGCTATAGGGCTGGATAGAAAAAATCATATACAAGTGGCAGATTTTTCCAATTATGGAGATGAGGTAGATGTGTATGCACCGGGTGTAAATATTTTTTCTTGTGTATCTAACAACACTTATAGAGAGATGTCGGGTACTAGTATGGCAGCTCCTATGGTAACGGGAGTGGCAGCTTTGTTATGGAGTTATTTTCCACATTTATCGGCTTTAGAAATTAAGGATATTATACAACAATCAGCTCTTAAAGTTCATTTTTCTAAGGAAAAATCATTATCACCTTTATTACGAGATATAAAAGTGGTCAATGCTTACCAAGCAATAAGATTAGCTTCATTGATAGAGATGTAATAAAGAAATTATTGGAATATGAAAAAACAAGATATTTACTTGAAAAATGTCGTTCAATGTGGTTTTGAGAAATTTATTAATTATTATACAAATCAATCTTTTCTTTTGGCAGTAAGTGGTGGTGTAGATAGTGTGGTTTTAGTTCATTTATTCCATTCCTTAAACCTTAAGTTTCATATAGCACATATTAATTTTCAGTTGCGAGGAGAAGAAAGTTGTAGAGATGAATTTTTTGTGAAATCATTGGCTCAATCCGTACAAGTACCTTTAAAAATAGAACGAGTAGATATTAAAAAAATAGCCATAGAAAGAAAAATATCCATACAAGAAGCTGCACGTATTATTAGGTATGAGTATTTTGAGCAATGGAGGGAAAATTTTTTTTTGCATAAGGTAGTTACAGCACATCATATAGATGACAATGTAGAAACTATTTTATTTCGACTTTTTAGAGGCACAAGGATAAAAGGTTTGTTGGGGATTCCTCGGGAAAATGGACATATTATTCGCCCTTTATTAGATTGTTCTAAAAAAGATATTATACAATATGCACTACAGCATCAACTTACTTTTGTAGAAGATAGTTCTAATAGGGAAGATAAATATACTAGAAATTGGATAAGACGTCAATTGGTACCTTTGATAGAACAACAGTTTCCTAATTTTAAAGAAAATATTCACAATCAGTTACCTTTTTTACAAGATACATATCAATTATATTCAGATTCCATACAACAACTTCTTAGTAGGAAAATACAAGAAACTCCGCAAGGAAAAAGTATTTCTATTGCTTTCTTAAAAAATTCTATATATAGTCGTTTGTTGTTTTTAGAATTACTATTACGTTATGGGTTTGCTAATAAACAAATAGAGGAGTTAGAAAAATTGACTTATGCAGAGAATGGACGTTATCTCAAAAATCAAGAATTTACTATTGTAAAATATGAAAAAAATTTTCTTATATTTCAGGTCAAGAAGAAATTTTTTTCTCCATTACTAATAGAAAAAAATTGCTCTCAGGTAGAAAGTATTGTTGGAGAAAAATTATTCTTAGAGTATACTGATAAGCACCCATCTACATTCTCTAAAAACTTAAATCAAGTGTCTATAGATATTCAACATATACAATTCCCTTTGCTATGGAGAAAATATAAAATAGGAGATTATTTTTATCCTTTAGGCATGAATAAAAAAAAGAAAATAGCTAGATTTTTGATTGATCAAAAGATACCGTTATCTCAAAAAGAGGAAGTTACTGTTTTGGAAGATGCTGAGAAAAAAGTAATCTGGCTAGTGGGTTTTCGTCTTGATGACAGATTTAAAATAAAATTATCTACCAAACATTTTCTTAAAATAGAAAGACAAATAAAAAAAGAAAAATAGTTTTTTTTCCAAACATAAAAAATGTAGAGGGGAGAAGGTACGCCATTGTTCACATGGTACTAAAGGATTATATTTTTGAATATGGTATTTTTTTAAATCATATTGTTATGGGATGTAAATTAGCCATAGTGCCCTGCCCGCTACTTTTTTCTCTTCTAACTCTTCTTGCCATTCTTGATAATAATCTTTGTTTCTACCATGAAAATTAAAAATATTTTCTCCAATAAAAATATAGTATAGAATATGATGGAGCATGAAAATTTCTAAAAGTTCCTGTTTTAAAATGATAAAATCATTATGTAAGGTATCGTTCCATTCTTCTATAAATTCTATAATGAAAAAATGTTTTTATAATCTACAAAAAGTATTTTAAGAAAAAGTGTTTCAGAACTAAAATTATCCCATTCAGGATGAATATAAATAGTTGTATATGGTTTGTGAAAATTCAAATTCGCTATATTCTTTTCCATAAAAAGGAAGTTTTTTATCGTTAGTAACAGTGTATAAGTCTCTAAGTATAAAAAGGCTTTATACTATGCATAATGGAAAATTAATTTTTATGCAATAAATAATATTTTTATAGTATACACTTTTTGAGGTAGTAGTGAATTGTTCTATATTATTTATATAGAATTACTGAAAATAGGAGCATTTTAGTATAAAAAAAGGCACTATTTTTTAAGATAATGCCTTTTTAAGTTTAACAAATAACTATATTAGTATCTTTTGTTAAAATCTCTACGTGGTCTTTCTTCCTTTGGGCGAGCTTCACTTACAGAAAGGGTTTTACCTTGATGCTCAGATTGGTTAAGTTTGTTAATAGCGGTGTTAGCTTCTTCGTCAGAAGGCATTTCCACAAAACCAAAACCACGAGATTTGCCCGTGTATTTGTCCATGATTACTTTGGCAGAAGTTACTAAACCAAATTCAGAAAAAAGGTCGTTCAACTCGTTGTCTCTTACAACGTAGTTTAAGTTTGAAATGTAAATAGTCATTGTACTACAATTAAATAATTTAAAAAAGATGATATTATTTTAAATACTATAAAAACGATATTAAGAGGAAAATAATATTATTTAAAGAATAAAAAAAATAAAATCATAACTTTGACAAAGGTATATAATATTGTTGAAAAATAAAATTTTATCTTTTATAGACATGAATATTCAGGATTTATTACTAAAGAAAACGCACCATGCTCAACCTTTATTTATAGCAGGTCCTTGTAGTGTAGAAACGTATGAACAGGTATTTCAAACTGCTAAAGCTCTAAAAAAATATAATAAAATTGATTTGTTTAGAGCTGGTATTTGGAAACCACGAACTAGACCCGGAGGGTTTGAAGGCATGGGGGAAGAAGGCTTAAAATGGCTTAAAGAAGTAAAGGATAAATTGCAATTACCCATCATGACAGAGGTGGCGAATGTTGAACAAATTGAATTAGCCTTAAAATATCAGGTTGATGCATTATGGATAGGGGCTCGTACTACGGTAAATCCGTTTAGTGTACAGGAAATTGCGGATGCTTTGGAGGGTATGAATATTCCAGTATTTATAAAAAATCCTGTAAATCCGGATGTAGAATTATGGTCTGGTGCTTTAGAGCGTTTAATGAAAAAAGGCATTACTCAACTTGGGCTTATTCATCGTGGTTTTACAGAATTGGGAAATACCCAATATCGCAATCCTCCAATATGGAATATTCCTATTGAAATGAAACGTCGTTTTCCTGATTTGTTGCTTATTAATGATCCCTCTCATATTGCAGGTAAAAGAAGTATTTTGGAAGAGGTTATTCAAAAAGCTGCTGATTTAGAATTTAATGGATTTATTATAGAAACTCATATTGATCCAGACCATGCTTGGAGTGATGCTAAACAACAAATTACACCAGAAAAATTTGTTCAAATTATTGATCATATACAATGGCGTAATCCACAACAAGAAGAATCTCCTAATCAATTAGCATTATGTAGAGAACGTATTAATCGCATTGATAAAGAATTATTACAACTTATTTCCCAAAGAATGGATACTGTGAAAGAGATTGGGCAATACAAAAAAGCTCATAAAATGACTATTTTACAAAGTCATCGTTGGAGTGAAATGGTTAATATTTTAGTTCAACATGCAGAGACCTTAAATCTGGACACAGATTTTGTACTTAAACTTTTTGATTGCCTGCATATAGAAAGTATTCAAATCCAAGATAAGATTATGAATAGTAGCAAACCTTTGTAAGTTATTAAAATCATGTACTTACAGTATAAATTCCCTGGCATAGTAGTTACTTAAAGGGAATGGCTTGGATTAAGAAAGATATAAATGGATGATACAATAATAGAGAAAAATTTTCTATACTTATCAAGCAATAAGTTATATAGAATTTTTCTTCAGTTATATTGACTTTATTCTCATTTTAAATGTACGAAATTACTTTCTAAAAGTAATTTTTAATTTAATTTATTAAATATTAAATACCTTTGCAAAAAAATTAACCATATTTATTATGATAGGAAATCCTAAAAATCACGGAAGAAAAACTAAAATTATAGCTACTGTTGGACCGTCTTGTATGAGTTTTGAACAGTTATTAGAATTGGCAAGAGCGGGAGTGAATGTATTTAGGCTTAATATGTCTCACGGTATTCATAAAGAAAAAGCACAGGTTATAGAATGGATTAGGGAAATCAATAAACAAGAAAATAGAAATATTAGTATTTTAGGAGATTTACAAGGTCCTAAACTTCGTATTGGGGAAATAGAGGGAGATTTACTTATAGTAAAAGAAAATGATATTATTACCTTTTCTAATGATTTATGCATAGGGAATATGAATAAAATTTATGTTTCTTATCCTAATCTTGCTCAAGATGTAAAAGTAGGTAATAAAATTTTAATTAATGATGGAAAAATTGTAGTTGAAGTATCTGAAATTGCTAACAATGGTAATGTAAAAGCAACAGTTATTATAGGTGGAGAAATATCTTCGAAGAAAGGTATTAATCTGCCAGACACACAAACTTCTTTACCTGCTCTTACAGAAAAAGATTTAAAAGATTTATATTTTCTTATTGATCAAAATGTAGATTGGGTGGCTTTGTCTTTTGTCCGTCGTCCTGAAGATATTATTAATCTGCGAAAATATTTAAATGAGGCTAATAGTACTATAAAAATTATTGCTAAGATAGAAAAACCAGAAGCCATTCCATCCATTGATGATATTATTTCAGCTACCGATGCTATCATGGTGGCACGAGGTGATT
>JBOFDP010000022.1:0-17067 GCA_051647125.1 Chitinophagaceae bacterium
AATTTAAAATATGATTACGCCCCTTTATCTTTAGGTAAATATAAAATTGTAATTACTAATACTAACAAGAAACGAGCTTTAGAAGAATCAAAATATAATGAACGAAGAAAAGAATGTGAGTATGCTTTATCTAAATTACAAACTAAATTAGATATAAATGCTTTAGGAAATCTTTCCGAGAAAGAATTTGAAGAAAATGAATATCTTATTAAGAATACTATAGAAGCCAAAAGGGCTAAACATGCAGTATATGAAAATCAACGAACGTTGAAGGCTGTAGAAGCACTTAAAAAAAATGATATTGTATTGTTTGGGAAATTAATGAATTTATCTCATATTTCTTTAAGAGATGATTATGAAGTAACAGGTAAAGAACTTGATACCTTAGTAGATTTAGCCTGGAAGCAAGAGGGTGTATTAGGGGCAAGAATGACAGGGGCAGGATTTGGAGGGTGCGTTGTGAGTATTGTACAAGAAGATAAAATAAAGCCATTTATACAAAACTTAGGCGAGGCTTATAAAAAGAAAATTGGCTATACTGCTGATTTTTATATAGCAAATGTAGGAGAGGGAGCAAAAAAATTAGATAGTTAGTTATTATATTGTATTCATCATGCAAGATTTTTATATTAGTAAATAATAAAAATTAAGAATATATGCAAGATACATTACAAAAAAATGCAGAAAAATTTAAGTTTGAAGGAGAAATTTTATCTATAAAACCCATACTAGAGGGACATGTAAATGATACCTTTCTTATAGCTACCCATAAAAACAAAAAGTATATCTTGCAAAAGAAAAATAAAAAAATTTTTCAAGATGTGCCTGCTATGATGGACAATATTATAAATGTAACAGGACATCTCAAAAGAAAAATTCAACAACAAGGTGGAAATCCCGATAGAGAGACTATTAACATTATCTTTACTGACAATAACCTTCCTTACTTTATAGACCCACTACAAGCATATTGGACCATGATGCTATGCATAGAAAACTGTATTACTTTCGAAAAAGCGGAGACTGAACAAATTACTTTTCAAGGGGGCTTAGGTACTGGTAAATTTCAGTCCATGCTTGCAGATTTTCAAGCTCCACTAAAAGATATTTTACCCGGATTTCATAATATCAAATTTAAGTTTGAGCAGTGGGAACAATCTATTAAAGAAGATAAATTAAATAGAAAAAAAGAACTTTTAAAAGAAATCTCTTGGATAGAAGATAGAAAAGATGAAATACTCGATTTTTGGACATTGGTAGAAACAAAGAAAATACCTACCCGAGTAACACATAATGATACCAAAATTTCTAATTTTCTATTTGACAAAAAAACACAACAAGTCCTTTGTGCTATAGATCTTGACACTGTACAAAATAGTATTTGTCTAAATGATTTTGGAGATGCTATTCGTTCTTATACGAATACAGGTTTAGAAGATGATAAAAATTTGCATAATGTATCCATGTCCATAAATATGTTTAAGGCATATACTCGTGGTTATATAAAAGAAGCCAAAGTATTTCTTACGCCAATAGAAATAGAATACTTAGCATTTTCCGCAAAATATATTGTATATGAACAGGTATTAAGATTTTTAATGGATTATCTCAATGGAGATACCTATTATAAAATAAATTATCCTAACCATAATTTAATACGTACTCATGCTCAATATAAATTACTACAAAGTATAGAACTACAGCTACCACAAATGCAAGAATTTGTAAAATCTTATGTTTAACACTCTGTAATAAATTATTCAAAAAAAGCGTCCTTAGACCTTTCTTTTGGGCAATGATTAAATTAACTCTATAAAAAAATTTATTTTATTTTGGTATTACATGCTTAATTTTGCAAGATATTTTATAGTATTATCTAAAACCTAAAATAAAACTTATGTATCCAATAGAAATCGTACAACCCATGAAAGAACAATTAACAGACTATGGGTTTAAAGAATTGCTTAATTCTAGTGATGTAGAAAATATGTTGCTCTTGCAAGGTGTTGTCTTAGTAGTAATAAACTCTGTATGTGGATGTTCTGCAGGTTCGTGCAGACCTGGAGTATTACAAGCCCTAGTAAAATCTAACAAAAAACCTAATTACCTCTATACTAGTTTTGCAGGTTATGATGTTGAAGCTGTAAAAAAACTAAGAGAGCATTTACTCCCCTACCCTCCGTCCTCTCCTTCCATTGCGCTTTTTCAAGATGGTAAATTAGTATATTTTATAGAAAGGTATCAAATAGAAAGTAGCAATGCAGAGATAATAGCACAGCTTTTGAATGCAGCTTTTGAAATATATTGTTAAATTATTAAATACGCTATAGCATGTATCCTAACTTATATTTTTTAGTAAAAGATATTTTTGGTATAGATATTGAAATATTACGCCTTGTAAATACTTTTGGGCTGATGGTAGCCATTGCATTTATTGTTGCGATATGGTCTATTAGAAAAGAATTGTTTTTTAGAAAAAATTTATTCTCCCCTACTATTGTAAAAGAATGGGAGGGAAAACCTGCTTCTAATAAAGACTTACTAGTTAATGCCCTCATTGGTTTTATTTTAGGATTCAAAATTATTGGTATATTCTTTATAAAAACTGCCAATAGCCAAGAATATATTTTATCTTCTGAAGGTAGTTGGTGGGGTGGTCTTTTATGTAGTGGGGTATTCACCTATTTTATATGGAAGGACAAAAAGAAACATGCTTTACCCAAGCCTATACAAAAAGAAATCAGCATATATCCACATGATCGTGTTGGCGACATCCTTATTATTGCTGTAGTATTTGGATTTCTTGGAGCTAAACTTTTTGACAATTTTGAAAATTGGGATAGGTTTATTAAAGATCCGATAGGCGAGCTTTTCTCTTTTAGCGGGCTTACTTTTTATGGTGGGTTAATTTTTGCTGCTATAGGATTGGAATATTATAGAAGAAAACATAAAATAGCTTTTTTCCCTTTGCTTGATAGTTTAGCTATTGCTACCATGCTCAGTTATGGTATTGGAAGATTAGGATGTCAAATATCTGGAGATGGCGATTGGGGCATTGCACATACTGCCCCAAACCCTTTTTCTTGGTTACCCAACTGGTTCTGGGCATATCAATATCCCAACAATGTACTAGGGATAGAACTTCCTTATCCGGTATATCCTACTCCTTTATATGAAGCTATTATTTGTATTGGATTATATTTTATATTAAGATTTATTGGCAGGAAAACACCTATTGTAGGACTTGTAAGTGGTATTTACTTTATAATGAATGGGATGGAAAGATTTTTAATAGAATTAATACGCGTAAACAATAAATACCATATCGGAAATTTATCTTTTACTCAAGCTGAACTTATAGCTTTATGCCTCTTTTTTTTAGGAGTTTTTATAACTATAAAACAAATACGAATGTATAAAAAAGAAAAAATTTTATCTCAATCATAAATTAAAAATATATATTTATTATGCCTTCTTTTGATATTGCCAGTAAAGTAGATGTACAAGCTCTTGATAATGCCGTAAACAATACTAAAAAAGAAATTACAACACGTTACGATTTTAAAGATGCTTATGTTATTATAGACCTTAACAAAAAAGATTTTACCCTTCATATAGAAACGGATGATGATATGAAAATGGGACAAATTCTTGACCTCTTGCTTACCCGTGCCGTAAAACAAAATATACAAGCTCAGGCATTTGATTTGAGTAAGGAGTCTGTCCAAAGTGGAAAGTATGTAAAAAAAGAAATTAAAGTAATTAATGGATTGGAACAAGAAGTTGCTAAAAAAATCAATAAAGCCATAAAATCTTCAGGGATGAAAGTACAGTCTCAAATTATGGATGATTTTATACGAGTTACAGGGAAAAAAATTGACGACTTACAAGCTATTATCAAATTCTGCGAAACCAATAATTTTTCAGTTCCTTTGCAATTTGTGAATATGCGTAGCTAATGTCTACCTAACCCCATAAGATAAAAACTTTCTATAAAATTAGAAATAGACTTTGATAGATTTCATAAAAAAATAAACTTTCTATAAAAAATACTTATATTTGCAAGGAATTTTAGTACATTATTATTAATAAAAAAGAAATTTATGGCAGTAGTTGCAGAACGTAAAATTGAGATATTTAAAGAGTTTGGACAAGATGTAAAAAATACAGGCTCCATAGAAGCGCAAGTCGCATTACTTACCGAAAATATTCATAGTGTTTCCCAACACTTACGAATTCATAAAAAGGACTTTTCTTCTAACCGTGGATTGTTAAAAATGGTAGGTCAAAGAAAAAGATTACTTAGATATCTACAACGAAAAAACCTTACTCAATACCGTGAGCTTATTGCTAAGTTAGGTCTTAGAAAATAAAATATTCTTTTATCCCAAGTTCAAAAAGATTTGGGATAATTTTTTATATCCTTTTTTTCAATTTAAAATTTAATTTTTTATTATGTTTAGGCAACCAATATGCGTATCTATTGATTTAGGTAACGAAAACGAAATATTTATAGAAACAGGTAAATTAGCACGCCAAGCCAATGGGTCAGTAACTATACGCCAAGGTAATTGCATTATGTTAGCTACAGTATGTGCCAAAAAAGAACCTAAAGAAGGACAAGATTTTTTCCCTCTTACTGTAGATTATATGGAAAAATATTCTTCCGCAGGAAAAATACCCGGTTCTTTTTTTAAACGTGAGGGAAAACTCTCTGATTATGAAGTACTTATCAGTCGCTTGGTAGATAGAGCTATACGTCCTCTTTTTCCAGAAGATTATTTTTGTGATGTGCAAATTATTATTACACTTCTCTCTTCTGATCCTAATGTAGCCCCTGATTCATTAGCTGGTTTAGCAGCATCAGCAGCATTAGCAGTATCAGATGTGCCTATTACTGAATATATCTCAGAAGTACGTGTAGCTAGAATAAATGGAGATTATATTATAAATCCATCTCCCCAAGACATTGCTAAAGCCGATATAGAATTAATGGTTGGTGGTAGTAAAAAGAATTTAGTTATGATAGAGGGAGAAGCAAAAGAATGTAGTGAAGAGGATTTTATAAAGTCTTTACAAATTGCTCACGATGCTATCAAAAAACAAATAAAAGCACAACTTAATCTTAGGGAACAAGTAGGTAACCCTACCAAAGCAGATTATAAAAAGCCTATTACTCATGATGAATTAAAGAAAGAAATAGAAAACTATGGAAGAGGTAAGGTATTGGAAGTATGTCGGTCAAAAACAGACAAACAAAAACGCACAGAAGAATTAAATAATATTATAAAACAATTTATTGAAAATAAAGGAGAATCTTTTTCTAATGAACATAAAGATTTATCTAAAAAATATTATGAAGATCTAAAATGGGAAGTAGTAAGAAATATAATTTTGGATGAAAATATACGCCTTGATGGGCGAGATTATACAACTATTCGTCCACTTACCATGGAAACAGATTTCTTACCCACACCTCATGGTTCTGCATTATTTACACGTGGCGAAACTCAGGCATTGGCAACAGTTACTTTAGGAACCAAACTAGATGAACAACTTTTAGAATCAGCCTCTTTTACAGAATATGCCAAATTCTTACTTCATTATAACTTCCCTCCATACTCTACAGGTGAAGTAAAACCTTTAAGATCGGTAGGACGAAGAGAAATAGGGCATGGTAATTTAGCTCTGCGTTCTCTAAAAGCTCTTATCCCTGATCACAATGATTATCCTTATACTATACGTGTAGTAAGTGAAGTTTTAGAATCTAACGGTTCCTCTTCTATGGCTACAGTATGTGTTTCCTCCTTAGCATTAATGGATGCCGGCGTACCTTTTCCTAAACATGTAGCAGGAATAGCAATGGGACTTATCACCAGAAAAACAGATAATAAATATGCCATACTAACCGATATATTAGGAGATGAAGATCATCTAGGAGATATGGATTTTAAACTTACTGGTACTAGAGAAGGTATTTGTGGTGTACAAATGGATATTAAAATAGATGGTTTAAGTATGGAACTTATGGCGGAGGCTATAGAACATGCAAAAAAAGCAAGACTCTTTATTTTGGATAAGCTATATAACTGTATCTCTACTCCTCGAAGTGAGCTAAAAGTAAATGCTCCACGTTGTGAAAAATTAATTATTGATAAAGAATTTATTGGAGCTGTTATAGGTCCGCAAGGAAAAGTAATACAAGAAATACAACGTGTTACAGAAGCTACTATTACCATAGAAGAAATAGATAATAAAGGAATAGTAAGTATTTTTTCAAATAATAAAGAAGCATTAGAAAAAGCTTTGCAAACGGTTAAGGGAATAGTAGCAGTACCTATAATAGGAGAAATATATGAAGCCACCGTAAAATCAATACAACCTTATGGTGCCTTTATAGAATTTTTACCTGGCAAACAAGGACTTTTACATATTAGTGAAATAGAACATCGACGCTTAGAAAATTTAGATGGTATACTTACAGAAAATGATGTTATCCAAGTGAAATTAATTGGTATGGATAATAAAACTGGGAAATTCAAATTTAGTAGAAAAGTATTATTACCAAAAGCAAATTAAGCATACACAGAAATTTATCTCTTAAAAAAAGCTATCTTAAATATTTAGGATAGTTTTTTGTTAATATTATAAATAAAAATATAATTAAAATCATAAAGAATATAATTTTTTTATATCGAGTTTCTATAATATGCTTTTTTTATTTTGTAGACAATTATATAAGAAATAGCTTAATTTTGTAAACAAATAAAATATTAAATATTATGAGTCAAATTTTAAAAGTTCATGCTCGCCAAATTTTAGACAGTCGTGGAAATCCTACTGTGGAATGCGATGTTATTTTAAAATCCGGTGTACTAGGTCGTGCGGCTGTACCTTCTGGTGCTTCCACAGGAATGCACGAAGCTGTAGAACTACGTGATAAAGGGAAAAAATATATGGGCAAAGGTGTACTAAAAGCAGTAGATAATGTCAATAAAATTATTGCTAAAAAATTAATAGGAGAAAATGTATTTGACCAAAAAGGGTTGGACAATATGATGATCCAATTGGATGGTACTCCTAACAAAGCAAAATTAGGGGCTAATGCTATTTTAGCAGTCAGTATGGCTATAGCACAAGCAGCAGCAGGAGAAAAGAAAGTACCTCTTTATAAATATTTAGACAGACGTGCTAATACGCTCCCCATTCCTATGATGAATATTTTGAATGGTGGTGTACATGCAGATAATAAAATTGATTTTCAGGAGTTTATGATTATGCCCGTAGGAGCACCTTCTTTTAGTGAAGCTCTACGCTGGGGCACGGAAGTATTTCATCATTTAAAAACCGTATTGAAGAAAGAAGGATATAGTACAAATGTTGGAGATGAAGGAGGATTTGCTCCTGATATTCAAAGTAATGAAGAAGCTATTGAGTTAGTAATAAAGGCTATAGAAGTTGCTGGATACAAACCTGGCAAACAAATTGCGATTGCATTAGATGCCGCATCAACCGAAATGTATGATAAAGAAACAAAAACCTATACATTCTATAAAAGTACGCAAAAGAAACTTATCGCTGATGAAATGGTAAAATTCTGGGAAACTTGGATTAATAAATATCCTATTAATTCTATCGAAGACGGAATGGCTGAAGACGATTGGGAGGCATGGAAAAATCTTACTACAACAATAGGAGCTTCCTGCCAATTGGTTGGAGATGATTTATTTGTAACCAATGTAAAACGTTTAGAACAAGGTATTCAACAAGGTATTGGAAATAGCATATTAGTTAAAGTTAACCAAATTGGGACTATTACAGAAACTATTGCAGCAGTAAAAATGGCTCAGAAAAATGGCTATAATTCTGTGATGAGTCATAGAAGTGGCGAAACTGAAGATACTACTATTGCAGACTTGGCAGTGGCTCTAAGTTGTGGACAAATAAAAACAGGTTCAGCAAGTCGTACGGACAGAATGGCAAAATACAACCAACTTATTCGCATAGAAGAAAAATTGGGAGAAAAAGCTATTTTTCCAAGAAATAAAATCAAATTTGGTAAACAATAAATTCTTATTTATAAATAAAAATATAAAAAGGTATTGTATAAATACAACGCCTTTTTATGTTTAGAGGAACAAGTGGATATTTCTAAGTTTTCTTAGAACGATATATACTTTCCTATTTTATGATAAATAGTTTTTCCTGAAAGTGTGTGAATATGTTCTATTACTATCCATTTCTCTTTTTCATATACAACTTTGATAGTGTCTAAATTATGTAAATCATAATTTAAGGCAAATTCTCTAAATTGTTTCATCAGTCGTGCTGTAGGTTCAGGAAAATCTAGATATATCAAACATAAACTTAATTTAATAAAATATCCATGAGAGAATATTATAATTCGTTCTTTTGTCTGATTAATAGCCAACTTCTTAAAGACATATGTAATTCGACTTACAAAGTCAAAAAAAGATTCACATTCATCCCCATCTTTATAATGTATATCTTGCTTACGCCAATAAGCTTCTACATACTTTTGTCTTGTAATTTGATTCGTATAACCCATTTTATGAGCATCTAAATAATAAAACTCTTGAACAGACCATTGCTCCACAGGTATTTGTGTATATTTCTTTATAGTAGGCTGGGCAGTTTCTTTGGCTCTAAGATAAGGAGAATGTATAATTTTAGCAGGTTGTTCTATAAGTACATTAGCATACTGCTGTGCTTGAAAATGTCCTAATTCTGTAAGGGTTACCGCTTCGTCTATAAGGGTTTCCTGTCCAGCATTAGATAAACTTTGTCCATGTCTGACTAAAATAACTTCCAACATAATTTTAATAAATATTCCTTACAAAATTAGAGGTTTGATATCAATATAAAATTCTAAAATAACTTCTCATTAGAATAAATTATATAATTAATACCTCTTAAGTTTTCCTATTTTTTTGTACAAAATTATATGAATCTTTTATACATTCAAAAACGAATTTATCTATCAGTTTATCAATGTAAAGGCTATTCCAATGTTTCTTATTCATATGAAATCCTGGTTTTACTCCGTCATATTCTGAACATAATTCTTGAGCTTTTTCAGGATTGCATTTTATATTTATATATTCAAATTTCTCTATATCTGCTAAAGCATACATTTTATGATTCACCTTAAATACAATCGTATTTTGATTAAAAGGAAAACTTTCAGTCGGACCTTCCTGTGCAAGACAAAAATCTCTAAATTCTTCAATATTCATAAATACTCAATTTATATTATTTCAACTGATGAGGGCAACCACAATTAACTTTATATTCAGGTTCAAAACGTACCTGCATCTGAGGTATATGAGATAGCACCTTACAACTCTCTAATACAAAAATTATTATCAGTAAAAAATAAAACCTATACATTCTTGCAAAAGTATAAGTTTTATTGAAAATTTAGTCAATTAAATTCTATTGTAAATCCAAAAAATACTTTTGTATAAATTATATCCATTGTATTTAGGAGTATAGTATTATAAAAAACTCATCCGCTAAGACTAAATTTTATATTTATCTTTGTGAGTTTGAAAAGAAGTAAATATTTTCATGCTAAATACTATAAAATTTTTTAGAAAAAAATCCATAGAGCATCTCTTGCTCCAATCTGAAGCTCAAAATCATGGATTAAAAAGAATACTTTCAATTAAAGATCTTACTTTCTTTGGAATAGCTGCAGTAATAGGAGCGGGTATATTTTCTACTATAGGAAAAGCAGCTTTTCATGGTGGGCCTTCCATCGCTTTATTATTTGTATTTACTGCTTTTACTTGCGGATTAGCCTCCTTATGTTATGCAGAATTTGCATCTCGAGTACCTGTAGCCGGAAGTGCTTATACCTATTCTTATGTAGTATTTGGAGAGTTAACAGCATGGGTTATAGGATGGTGTTTAGTACTAGAATATCTTATTAGCAATGTAGTTATTGCTATTTCATGGAGTAGCTATATGAATAATATTTTACAAAATATAGGCATTCATTTACCTGCATGGTTACTAACCAATCCTTTTCAAGCACAAGGCATTGAGGCTCCTTATATTTTAGGTATTCCTATAATCATGAATTTGCCAGCTTTTTTAATTGTATTATTAGTAACAGGGATAGCTTATATGGGCATAAAAGAAAGTGTAAAAGCAAATAATATTATGGTATATTTCAAACTATTAATTATTTTATTTGTCATCGCTATAGGCATTTTTTATATCAATGTAGATAATTGGATTCCTTTCTTCCCAAATGGGGTAACAGGCATGTTTGCAAGTGTGTCTTCTGTATTTTTTGCATACATTGGTTTTGATGCAATTTCTACTACTGCGGAAGAAACCAAAGACCCTCAGCGTAATCTGCCACGAGGCATGATATATGCACTTCTGATATGTACAGTAATTTATGTACTCGTAGCCTTAGTACTCACAGGTATAGTATATTATGCGGATCTTGATGTGGATGATCCTCTAGCTCTTTTATTTAAGACTGTGAATCAGCCTAAAGTAGCTTTTTTTATTTCTTTTGGAGCTGTAGTAGCCTCCACCAGTGCATTACTTGTATACCAAATGGCACAACCCAGAATATGGATGAATATGAGCAGAGATGGACTTCTTCCAAAACCTTTTAAAAAAATTCATCGTAAATATAAAACACCTTCTTTTGGAGTAATAGTAGCAGGTTTTATTGTAGCTATTTTTTCTCTTTTTACTCCATCCGACATTATGACAGACATCACTAGTATAGGTACTTTATTTGCATTTGTATTTGTATGTTTCGGAATTTTATTTTTACCCAAACAAAAAAATAATAAAAAATCTTTATTCCGCGTACCTTATATCAATGGACGATATATTGGAGTTATCGCATATTTCATATACCTCTACGTAAAAAAAAATAATATTACAACATTTTTTACCAAAATACCTTTTGCTCCACTATCCGAGTATTTACTTATGATACATATACTTATTGTTACTATTATTATTTATTTTACAGTACGTAGAAAATGGAGTTTTATTCCTGTATTAGGAGGATTATGTTGCCAATACCTAATGACAGAAATTTCTGTTTTTGGGTGGAAACTATTTTTGTTATGGATGGCTTTAGGATTATTAATATATTTTCTGTATGGACAAAGAAAAAGTTTACTCCGTATCAAAAAATAAATATTTACCTTTGAAAAAAATATGTTGTAATGATATGGATAGAATAAAAACACTTCAAACTCTCTTAGAAAAAGAACCTAATGATAGTTTTCTTCTACATTGCATTGCCTTAGAATATATCAAAATAGAGCAATATGATAATGCCCAATCTTTATTTGAAAAAATAATTACTACTAATCCTAGCTATGTAGGTACATATTATCATTTAGCTCAGCTATACGAAAGAATAAAAGATTTAGATAAAGCGAAAAAATGCTATGAACAAGGAATGAAAGTAGCTCAGCTCCAAAAAAATCAACATGCCTATAATGAATTACAAATGGCTTATGAGGATTTAACCATATAGATGTACTTTTGCAACAATGAAGCATACAAGAACAATCATAATAGCTATTACTGGTGCAAGTGGAAGTATTTATCCTCAATTATTCTTAACCCAATTATCTCTTCTTAAAAATATAAATGCCCATGTTGTGATGAGTGAAAATGCTAAAATTGTATGGCAACAAGAACTTCAAAATCAAAATTATTCCTCTTTGCCATTTAAACAATATTCTATAAAAGACTTCTATGCACCTCTTGCCTCAGGTTCTTCCCTTTATGAAGCAATGATAATCATTCCTTGTAGTATGGGTACTTTAGGGCGAATTGCCCATGGTATTTCTAATGATTTAATTACTCGTGCTGCCGATGTGATGCTAAAAGAACGAAGAAAATTGATTTGTGTTGTAAGAGAAACTCCCTATAATCTTATACATATCAAAAATATGGAATTAGTTACTTTGGCTGGAGGTATTATTTGTCCTGCTACTCCATCTTTCTACCATCGCCCACAAAGTATAGAAGAATTGGCTAATACGGTAGTACATCGACTTTATGATCTTTTACAACTTCCTATTGATACTTTTAGGTGGGGAAATAAAAAACTTCCTTCTAAAAATCTATAGTTTTTAAAAAAAATTTATAATTCATTATGTTGAGATTTTAATTTTCTGCAAATATTGTATCTTTGCCAATAGTTTGTCTCCGTAGCTCAGTTGGTAGAGCAAATGACTCTTAATCATTGGGTACAGAGTTCGATTCTCTGCGGGGACACTTTTTTATTGCTATTTATATATGAAAAAAATTCGTGTACGCTTTGCCCCAAGCCCCACAGGAGGATTACATTTAGGAGGAGTAAGAACCATTTTATTTAATTATTTATTTGCTAAAAAATATGAAGGAGATTTTATTCTTAGAATAGAAGATACAGATAGAAATCGATATATAGAAGGTGCTGAACAATATATTATAGATTGTCTTAAATGGTGTAATCTTATGCCCGATGAAGGTCCTTTCTTAGGAGGTCCTTTTGCTCCTTATAGACAAAGTGAACGAAAAGAACTTTATCTACAATATGCTCTTCAATTAGTACAAAACGGATATGCTTACTATGCATTTGATACTCCTGAAGAATTGGATGCTATGCGTCTCAAATTATCTACTCGCAAAAATCCATCTCCTCAATACGACCATAAAACACGTATGCAAATGCGTAATTCACTAACGTTAAGGAAGGAAGAAACTATACAACTTATTGAGGCTAATATTCCCTTTGTTATACGTATTAAAATACCTAAAAACGAAAAAATTAGTTTTACTGATATGATACGTGGACACGTAGAATTTGACAGTAATCTTTTAGATGATAAAGTACTCCTAAAAGCAGACCAAATGCCTACCTATCATCTTGCTGTAGTAATAGATGATTATCTAATGAAAATTTCCCATGTTTTTCGTGGAGAAGAATGGCTTCCTAGTGCAGGGGTTCATCTCTTATTATGGACATATTTAGGTTGGGAAAAAGAAATACCCAAGTGGGCACATCTACCACTCATACTAAAACCTGACGGGAATGGAAAACTCAGTAAACGTGATGGAGATAGATTAGGATTCCCCGTATATGCAATGGATTGGCAAGATAACCAAAACAACATCACCATCCAAGGATTTAAAGAACTAGGATTTCTACCCGATGCCTTTCTTAATATGCTAGCACTTTTAGGATGGAACAATGGCACTGAGCAAGAAATCTTTACAAGGGACGAACTCATACAAAAATTTGATATAACACGCCTTCATAAAGCAGGTGCTAAATTTGATTTTGAAAAAGCTAAATGGTTTAATCATCAATATATACAAAAAATACCTAACGAGGTATTAGCCAATTACTTAATTGAAATATTAAAAGAAAAAAATATCTCTTTTAAACAAAATACCGTAATACAAATCTGTACTCTGATAAAAGAACGTTGCAGCCTGCTAACAGACCTCTATACTCAAAGTGCTTTCTTTTTTACTGCTCCAAAAGTTATAGATATAGAAGCTATAAAAAATAAAAAATGGGGAAAAGAAAAAGTCCTTTTTATTAAAAAACTGATATCTCACTGGGAAAATATCCCTTTACAACATGCTATTGATTTGGAAAATAATTTCAAGAATTTTTGTACACAAGAAAACATAAAAACAGGTGAGGTAATGCTTCCTTTAAGAGTAATGCTAGTAGGAGGTAAATTCGGTCCTCATATTTTTAATATTATAGAAATTATTGGAATCCCCGAAGCCCTACAACGCATAAAATATGGGTTGTCTTTGGTAAATACTCTTTAAATAGACCTCTTAATATAATTAGTGAAAGAGTATTTTTTAGTATCCTATTGATCGTAGCGAAATACCTCTATCCAAGAAAGAAAGTATCTTAATCTATTAATTCTATTATTTACCTATTCTGATTTATTGATACCAAGCCAAGTCCATTGGTACCAAATATATTCTAATGGTCCTTGTTTGTACTTTAATAACCACCATTTACAACATTTCACCTGTAAAAAGAATATGAAAAGCCCTACTAATAGACTCATTGTATATCCACAATAAGGGGCAAGATACAGACCAAAAGGAAAGTAAATAAAAGCACCTATTATAGACTGAGAGATATAATTTGTAAGGCTCATTTTCCCATAGAAACGCAGGCATGAAACAGCCTTACTAAAATTCTCATTGCGGTAAAGCAAGATAAATGAAGCAATTAAAACGAATGTAAAAGCTAATTTCTGCCACATATCCAATGCCCTTCCTCCTGTTTGCTGCATAGTAGTATCATTATCCATCATCAACTCTTTCAGAATATAAAGAGAGCCAAAAGATATAGCCGAAATAATGAGTATCTTAACCCAAAAACTAAAGTTCTTTTCTGTAGCAATAAAAAGCTGTTTTCTCCCAATATAGAAACCCAAAAGATATAGCCCTATTGTCTTTACCAAACGCCCATTATTCACTGCCCATAAGAAACTAGCTTTCTGTCCTAAAGTAATATTTCCTAAAATAAAATTTATAAAATTCCCAGATTTGGTATATTCTGCTACTTCTGCATACATAGCATCTATTCCTAAATTGGGTAGGTGATGTGCAGGATTTATAAGATTTGTGATATAATGGTACCATTCCATAGGTTGCAATAGAAAAATAATTGCTGTTATAAGAATAGCTTTATCACTCCAATTACGCGTAAAAAATAAAATAATTCCAGTAATGGCAAACAATAGCAATACGTCTCCAGCAGGAAAAAACATAGCATTTAATGTGGCAAATACTACCAATAATAACAGCCTCCATAGAAAGCGATAACCAAAGTCTTTGCCTTGCTTTTTCTGATTGTTGCTTTGAATATAAAATGTAAATCCAAATAGGAGTGCAAAAATAGCATACGCCTTTCCTGCAAATAGCGTAAATATAAGATTGAATACTCCTTGGTCTAACACATGCAACCATTGGGGAGAATGGGTTGGATAAACAGGAAAAATGAAATGTTATAAACTATGTACTAATAAAATAGCCATAACGGCAAACCCTCGTAAAGCATCAACTACCTCAATGCGTGGATTTTTCTGTATAGACTGGTTCATAAATTATTATTTTGATTTATATTAAAGGCACACCACAAACATAATAATTTTATAAGACAAGGTGAATATATTTTTTAGAAAAAGTATAGATATTACAATCGTTAAATTTATTTCACTTATGATTTTTGAATAATGTTAATATACAGATGAACTACAAAAATTCTGCAGTATTTTCCTTATTATGAAGATATAGATTATCACTTTTAATATTAGTTATTCTCTATTTATCGAGTAAGAAAAATATTCTTGCTTATATCTTGTATTTTTTTATAGCTTTGCGAGCGTGCAAAAAATC
The DNA here is from genome assembly GCA_051647125.1 of Chitinophagaceae bacterium. Taxonomy (GTDB): domain Bacteria; phylum Bacteroidota; class Bacteroidia; order Chitinophagales; family Chitinophagaceae; genus JBOFDP01. Next base: position 15,436 of record JBOFDP010000022.1, read on the forward strand.
ATTTTACACATAATACTCCTTTCTTCAATGGGATTAAAAATTAATGCTGTAAACTATATGATTTGGGATACGATACTGCAGTAAAAATAAAAAAATATGAAGCTATTTAGCAAAAAATCATTAAGTGAAATATCTGAGAAAAATCCTAAAAAATCATTAAAAAAAACCCTTACAGGTATTCAACTTATTTTTATAGGTATGGGTGCTACGGTAGGAGCAGGATTATTTGTACGTACTGCTCAGGCTACAGGGTTTCATGCAGGAAATGCCGTATTAATATCCTTTATGATTGCAGCCGTTGCAAGTTCATTATGTGCATTATGTTATGCAGAATTATCGGCAATGATACCCCTCTCAGGTGGTGCTTATAGCTATGCTTTTGTAGCTATGGGGGAATGGATGGCTTTTACTGTAGGAGTTTTCTTACTTATGGAATTTACGGTATCTCCAGCTACAGTAGCCATCGGATTTAGTGAATACTTTAATAAACTTCTTATACAGTTAGAAAGTCCTCCAATCCCCTATCAATGGTGTCATTCCTTCTTTGAAAAACAAAACGGAATAAGAGGGATTCTTAATATACCTGCTCTATTATTGGTTTTAATGCTGACTTTTATTATTATTAGAGGAGTCAAAATAACAATGAGTTTTAATACTATTTTAGTGATTTTAAAAATAGGAATTATATTGCTCTTTATTTTTATAGGTTGGCAATATATAAAACCAGCAAATCACATACCTTTTTTTATTACTAAAGATACTCCTCCTGTTATTCATCATGAAGAAGTAGTAGCTGATTACAGCAATTTTTTTAATCATGGATTAGGGGGTATTTTGCGAGGAGGGACTATTGTTTTTTTCGCATTCTTTGGCTTTGATGCGGTAGCTATTTCAGCACAAGAAACTAAAAATCCTAAACGAAATTTACCTATTGGCATATTAGGTTCACTATTAGTATGTACTATTTTATATTTGTTATTTGCCTATGTATTTACAGGAATAGCTCCTTTTACGGAGTATGTTACCGTAGGGAAAGAAGCCTCCGTAACCTACGCTATACAAACATATATACAAGATTATCAGTGGTTAGCTATTGCTGTCACTATGGCTATTTTGGTAAGCTTTATTTCTGTGATTCTTATACTTATGATGGCTCAATCGCGTATTCTCTTTTCTATGGCTAATGACAAACTTTTACCCAAATCATTATCTCATATTCATAGCAAGTATAAAACTCCTTATAAAAGTAGTATTATTACTTTTATATCTACTGCCCTATTTGCCTCATGTGTGCCTCAGAATATAGCTGCTGATATTACAGTAATAGGAACATTAATGGTTTTCATTTTTTCCTGTATGATAGTGCTTATTTTACGAAAAAAATATCCACTCACACATAGACCTTTCAAAGTACCTTTAACCCCATATCTACCTTTATTAAGTATGCTCATCAGCTTTTCTTTTATAGTATTTATAGAAATAAAAAGTATACTCATAGTAATCAGTATTTTACTCTTTGGCTGGGTAATTTATTTTGTAAGAAAATCTTTAAATATACAAGAAAAATAAATAAGCAACATTTTTAAACATTCCTAATTTTTATATTACATTATGATATTTTTCTCTGCTCTG
>JBOFDP010000023.1:0-4443 GCA_051647125.1 Chitinophagaceae bacterium
CCCTTTGCTTTTATAGATAAGAAATATTTTACAAAGAACTAAGGCAAAGATAGTATTTTTAGAGAAAAACAAATTTTATTTTACTGTACCTATATGTTAACTCTTAAAATTTATATTTCCATCTTGTATAAGCACTATACATAAAACCAAAAGTCATTAAAATAGCTCCTATCCAAAGCAAAATAATATGTGGGAAAGTATAAGCCCTTATTGTAATAAATTCAGGATTTTTAGAAAAATCCCATATCCCAATTTCAGCACTTTGAGAACTGACACTTTCAATATAAAGCATCCCTAAATTGGGCAAAGTATCTATTTGTCGCATCCATTGTCCACTCATTTGTAAGGCTAACAAATTTTTAGTAAAACTACGTTGTTGCCTATCTTTACCTATTACTTCAACTAAATACCCAGTATCTTTATCGGAAAACTTCATTTCTGGATTTCCTTGCATACTACGCGTTTTAAAATCTTTAACCATAGCAAAAGCATTCCCCTGTTTAAATAAGGTATCTCCTTTTTTAAAAGTATGTATAGGATAGTCTTTCATCTCTACAGGCTTAGGAATAGAACTTACATAGACGAAAAGATCTTGATTCCAGAAATGTTTGGTAGAAGGACTGGTCATTAATCCTTCCATGCCAGGCATATTGTTGATATACACATTAGGATATAATGAAAAAGTAGATGTTAATTCCGTATCTTTAAACTCTAATTGATAATATTGTTTTTCTGTATTGAGGTCAATACTATCTTGCAAATAAGTAACCAGATATTTACCCATTGGCATAATTTGATTTTTTATAAAAGTAACGTTATCTGCCATCATTCCAGTGGCATGTTCTGACAACTGAAAATTAGCAACCTGTGTATTAGAAATTGCTTTTTTCTGAGAAGCCGCAATCAAAGCTCCTAACATCATTAAAGCAAACCCTGCGTGAGATAATGCACTACCTATTTTTGTTATCTTCCCTTTCAACACATTAAAAATATAAGAAACATTATTGACCAACGCATATATAGAAAATAATATTGCCAAACATATAGCAACCCAATAAATATATCCATACCTAAGCATAGGGAAAAGAGAAAATATTAAGGCTATTAAAAACAAAATCATAGTAATACAAGTAGGCAGAAATATTTTTTTTAAGAGGTAGGTAGTTTGGGTATTTTTATATTTAAGATATTGCCCTATAGCTATTAAAAAAGAGATAACAGATAATGCCCATACCAATACCCTATTATAAGTATATATAGCATTTTCTCCTAGTGCGAAATGAGTGCCAAATATCTTATTAAATACAGGTAATGAAGTGGCTCCTATAATATAAATACTACATAAAATAATAAGCAATGCACCTATAAGCATAAAAAATTCTCTCGATAAGATATTCTCTTCTGCATGTACATTCAACACATATTTTTTATTTCTACAATAAAGTATAAGAAAAGGTATCAGTTGCAGTGCGATAATAAAAAGTAGATGCCAACCCAAATTCATATCAGTAAATGAATGTACAGAGGTATTTCCTAAAATACCACTACGTGTAAGATAGGTAGAATATAATACTAATATGTAGGTGATACCAAGAAAAAATAGAGCTGTTTTTTGAGCTTGCTTAGTGTGTTTGGCTATCAGCAAAGCATGTATTCCAGCTATCCCCACAAGCCAAGGTACAAGAGAGGAGTTTTCTACAGGATCCCAAGCCCAATAACCTCCAAAATTCAAATCTTCATAAGCCCATGCCGCTCCCATTATCAAGCCACAACCTAAGATGCACATTGCCATCACTCCCCATATTAAAGTAGGTTGTATCCATTGCGTAAAATTCTTCTTCCAAAGACTAGTAATTACAAAAGCAAAAGGCACGATACACAAAGCAAAACCCATAAATAAAAACGGAGGATGTATCACCATCCAATAGTTTTGCAAAAGGCGATTTAGCCCCCTACCATCAGCAATCATACTGACGTAGTGAGGATTATTAAAAATAGGATCTTGGATAGTTGTCCGTAAAAGTTCAAAAGGGTTGCGTCCTAAATGAAATACACCTAAAATACTCGTCATCAATAATACCTGAGCAAACGCTATTACTGCTAATATACCCGGCTTAAGTAATGTATTTTTTTGTAATAGGAAAATAGCAATAATAGTAGATTGACAAATCACCCAAAGCAAAAAACTCCCTTCCTGACCTTCCCACATAGCACTCAGTAAATAGGCTTTAGAAAGGCTATTTGACGAATGTTGCCACACATACTGATATTGATAATAATGCCCTAATAAAAGATAAAATAGTAATGCAAATGCTGCCCATGTAGCTACTACATGTATCCATAGCAACATATTACTTACACGATAAATACGACAATCTTGCAATTTATTTTCTTTTTGTTGATGAAAAATTTTAAAGAAAAAATAGGTGGCTATTAACGCAGAAAGAGTAGCAATATAAATAAAAGATTTGCCGAGAATCCCAAAAATAAGTTGCTCACCTTGATATATCATAATTAGTTTTTTGTATTTGCAAATTGTAGTTTCTCCTTGTCTTCGTATTTAGAAGGGCATTTCATAAGTATTTCCTTACATTCAAAATAAGTACCTTCTACCTTACCTTTAAGTACCAACTTCTCTGCTTTTCTAAAATCAGTAGGCATCGCATTATGATAAACTACAGGTATCGTATTACACAAACTATCAATAATAGTAAATCTAAAATAGTTAGGATTTTTTATAGGATCGTATTCCATAGGTTGAGTAGTATCTAATTGAGCTACGATACTTACAATCTTACCTTTATTACCAATAGCCTCATTGATAGTTTGATAAGTAGAAAGATTTCCAAACAAAGCGGTAAGACCCATAAGTAATGCAGCGAAAAGTACGATGAGTATAATATGTATTTTTTTCATATTGGTAAAAACAGAAAAATAATTGGTACAAAGATAGGAAAAATAAAAAATACACTTCTATTTTTAAAATCTATAAGAATATTTTCAATAAATATTAAATAGAAAGTATAGTTCTCATTTAAATAGCCCTTCTTAAATTTTCAATACTATAATTTGATAAAATAAATTAGTATACAATTTAAAATAAGGTACTATTCTTTCCTTCAAAACGCTCTCGTTTCAAATGTAAATAGGTTTTATCAGTAACCTCTCTTCCTCTTGGAGTACGCACTAAAAACCCCTCCTGTATCAAAAACGGTTCATAGACTTCTTCTATCGTGCCAGCATCTTCGCTAACAGCAGTAGAAATAGTAGTAAGTCCTACAGGTCCACCTTTAAATTTTTCAATGATAGTAAGTAAAATCTTATTATCCATTTCATCCAATCCATATTCATCTACATTAAGTGCTTTTAAAGCATGTTCTGTAATATCAATTTCTATTTTTCCATTGCCTACCACTTGTGCAAAATCTCTTATCCTACGTAATAAACCATTAGCAATACGAGGAGTACCTCTACTTCTACGAGCTATCTCAATAGCCGCCGTTTCTTGAATCTTTACATTGAGAATATACGCACTGCGTGTAATAATTCTGCTCAATACTTCTGTGGAATAATATTCCAGCCTAAACTTAATAGCAAATCTTGATAATAGTGGAGCTGTAAGCAACCCACTTCGTGTGGTAGCTCCCACTAGAGTAAAAGGATTAAGTTTTATCTGAATACTACGGGCACTCGGTCCGCTATCTATGATAATATCTATCTTAAAATCTTCCATGGCAGAATAAAGATACTCCTCTATCACATTACTTAATCTATGTATTTCATCAATAAATAATACATCATTGGGTTGCAGTCCCGTAAGAATACCTGCAAGATCAGCTGGTTTTTCTATCACTGGTCCTGAAGTCTCTTTGATATTCACATTCAACTCTTTAGCTACAATACGGCTAAGTGTAGTTTTTCCTAATCCTGGAGGTCCATGCAGAAGCAAATGATCAAGAGAATCACCTCGTTGGACAGCAGCTTTAATAAAGATATGCAGATTATTAATAAGTTCTTTTTGTCCGGAAAAATCTTCCAACAGCTGAGGACGTAGAATATTTTCTAATTCCTTATCTTTAAATTGCAGATTTTCTTTATTAGGATTTAGATTTTGATTATCTATCATGACTACAAAAATAGTTACTTTTTTTGATAGACTCTAAATAGTTCAAAGTAAAATAGAAAATAGAAATTATTTATTTTCTTAAAAAACTTCTCTCTTTCTAAACATACATGAATTAATATGTTTCTCCATAATTTTATGTATGTATAGAAGTATCTCTTCTAATGTTTTGAGTCTCCAAAATATCTTTAAGTGTTCTAAAATAAACATCGTGTTGATGTAAAGAATTTTCTAACGAGTCATATTTAACCTTTAATTCAGTAAGCTCATTTCTACTATATACACCACCATAACCTGGTATATAATATCTCATTGGGGTA